>JAGPGE010000316.1 GCA_018056145.1 Armatimonadota bacterium | reverse complement strand
TGATCCCGCTGTGACCGGACAGCGCCTTTGCGCGCACCTCCACCGTGGCTTTGATCGCGGGATCCACGTTCCACGGGTAGCTGTAGTACAGGTATGAGCCTCGCTCGGAACTGCGGTCGGCGATGAGCAGCGCGCCGTCCCGCATCTTCGCCTCCGTGCCCGCGGGAAGGCCGCCGCGGCTCCAGGGCATGGGCGCCTGCACGTCGCATGTCCAGTCCACGTCCCAGGTGGCGGCGGATTCCGGCTGGAGTTCCCGCGACAGCCGCACCTGGTTCAGTCCGAGCTTCAGGATGCCGGGGTCCACGGGGTACGTGAACCACCCGCCTTCATCTCGCGATCCCGAGACCGGCGTTCCGTTGAGCCTCAGGGCGGGAATATCATCAATGGTTGCGAAGACATTGCAGGTCACGGTGGGGTTGAGGCCGGCGGCCTTCGCTGCCGCGAAATCCTCCGCAACCGGCAGGTCCGCCTCGAGTGTCGCGCCGGGCGCCAGCCGCGCGGGAGTCACCGGGTGCAGTTTGGGCAGGTTGTCGAAGCCGTCCCCGCCCGGCAACGCGCGGCAGGAGCGCAGGTAGCCCGAGCGGCCCGTGACATTGACGAAGTAGTACTTGTCCTTCCCCTGCATCTCTTCGGGGTCGCCGATGGCCCACCAGACCGGGTGGCGCGGGTTGAAGAGGTTGAACAGGTACATTCCGGCCGCACCGGCATGCCAGGCTTCCATCGCCCGGCCACGGTACGCCTCCACGGAGTTGCGGTCGAATCGCCTGCCGAGATCGTAGCGCACCGATGGGTCCAGATCGGCGTAGACTGGAATGTTGTAGCGCTTGCCAAGGTCCGTGCTGTACTCCCACCGATTGAGCTGGAAGTCCCCTCCCGCGACCAGGAAGTCGATGAGCCCTTCTGTCATCCACTGCTCAATATCGAGGCCCATCCCCATGCAGTAGCCCACGGAATCCGGAACCCGCGCGGTGAGCAGGATCGGCTTGCCTCGGCGCATGCCCTCGACTTCCGTCATCGCCCGGACTCGGCGCACCCACTCGGTCATCATCTCGCGTTCCTCCGCGGAAGCGGGGGAACCGTTGGCGACGGTGCGGAACAGCACGAGATGCCGGAAGAAGTCCATCTCCAAGCCGTCCACGTCGAAGTTCTGACAGATCTCCTCGAAGATGCGGAAGAGGAAGTCACGCACCTCGGGCTCCGCGAAATCCACGGCTGTCCACGAGCCGAACTTCGGCGGATTGGACGGAGTGCCAAACAGGTATTCCGGGTGGTCCTTCTTGAACTGCGAAAAGTAGTAGTGCGGATTGGCGGGCGTGTGCGGCGTGTCGTGGGTGTCGTTCATGCGCATGGACCAGATGATTTCTCGGCCATTGCGGCGGCAGTGGTCGATCATGAGGCGCAAGGGGTCGGTGCCCTGCGCCAGGAGGTCCGGCACGATGTTTACCCGCCCCGGCCCGAAGGCGTCGCGGTCAGTCAGAACCTCGCCGATTTTCGTCTCGTGCAGGAACATCCCAAAGGGGCGCGATGTACAGTAGACGATGGTGTCCACCTGCGAGCCGTCCAGTGGCGTGGTGCGCTTCTCGAAGAAGGCATCGATGGACGTGTCTCCCGAAAGCAGGTGGTCGTCTCCGTCATTGTTGAAGATGATCCGGCGGGTGCGGTGAGCGGCCTCAGCGCGCTTCGCTCGGTATGCAGTCACGGCATCGTCCCCTTGCGTGGGCTGGGCTGAGCAGGCGAGGGGCAGCGCGACCACGGCGATGCCCAAGATGGTCCCGGCAACGCGGAAGGCCGGATCGTGGAGCATGGTGACACTCCGGTGGCGAAGTAATCCGTTTGTGTGTTTGTTCCCCGCAAGCGGCGGGGTGTCCTGCATGACTGGGGAGGGCGGCGGTCAGTACGTGGGGAAATGTACCACCACAGGCACCGAAGGCGCGAGGATCAATGCCGATGCGCGCAGTAGAGGACACCGACGAGACCCGTCCCAGAATCCTGATGATCCACGGGTTCGGCTGTGACTCACGGTTCTGGGAGCCGCAGGCGAAAGCCCTGGCTGATGACGGATGGGAGGTGTCCGTGCCGGATCTGCCCTACCACGGCACGCCGGGCGAGGGCGTCGAGTTGTCCCTTGAGGGCCTGGCAAGATGGGTGATCGATACTCAACTGGACCGCCCAGCCCTGCTCATCGGGCACTCGCTGGGTGGCATGATGAGCCTGGAGATTGTCCAGCATGTCCCGGACAAGGTGGTCGGCATTGCACTGGTGGATTCCTTCACCAGCCTGCAGCTCAACAGCCTCCACCTGCCGGGCATGTTCGTGGAGGGCCTGCACACGGATAAGAGGAAATGGATCGAGGACACGCGACGGGGCATCATCGAGCGCATGCCCCAGGCCAGATATGACGCGATCTGGCCCAGCGTCGCTGCCTTCGATTCGCGGCCCTGGCTGCCCGCGATCACTTGCCCGGTTCTTGGTCTGTACGCCGGGCGCGGGAAGTACGGTCCGGACGACTGCGCGCTCCTGCAGGTGGCGTTGGCACTGGACATGATCGCCGGACCTGTGCGCGTGGAAGTCGTGGCCGACGCCGGGCATTTCCTCAACCTGGAGCGGCCTGATGAAGTGAACCGGATACTACTGTGCTGGCTGAACGAGAACTTCACCGCCCGTTGATCTGAAAGCGCCGTCTCGCACGGCAGACCGCCGCATGGAAAGGAACGCCAAACATGATGAACCTCAGACAGGCGCTACTGCTCGCGCTGATTCCCGCTGCTATGGGGGTGTGCCTGGTGTCCTCGCGCGCCGAACCCTTGACGCTGTATGTTGCGCCGGGCGGTAACGACGCCTGGTCCGGGAAGACGGCTGAACCGGTGGACAATGACGGGCCATTCGCCACCGTCACTCGCGCGCGGGACGAAGTGCGCAAGATAAAGGCTGCGGGCGGACTGCCCCCTGGCGGGGTGATCGTCCAGCTTCAGGCCGGAGTATACGAGTTGGCCGACAAGATCGCTCTCGATGGTCAGGACAGCGGGTCGCCGGATGCGCCTGTGGTCTACAGGGCTCAGCCGGGCGCCGAAGTTCGTCTGGTCGGGGGTAAGCAGGTCACGAATTTCGTGCCTGTGGAGGACGCCGCGGTATTGGAGCGCCTCATGCCCGAAGCCCGGGGGAAGGTGATGCAGGCGGACCTCAAGGCCCTGGGCATCACGAACTTCGGGCACCCGGTTGCGGACGGCCAGCGGCTTGAACTGTTCTTCCAGGACCGGCCGATGAAGGTCTCGCGCTGGCCCAATGAGGGCTTTGCGAAGATCGTGGATGTCACCGGCGGCGCGCCCCACAAGATCCACGGCATCCCCGGCGATAAGATCGGGAAGTTCACATACGAGGGCGATCGGCCGTCGCGGTGGATCGGCGAGAAGGACCCGTGGGTTCATGGCTACTGGTTCTGGGACTGGGCCGACGAGCGCCAGCAGATCGAATCCATCGACCCGGCTACCAGCACGATCACGGTCAAGCCTCCCTACCACGGCTACGGCTACCGCAAGGGCGCCTGGTGGGCCGCCTTCAATGTGCTGGCCGAGCTTGATTCGCCCGAAGAGTACTACCTGGATCGTGAAGCTGGGATCCTCTACTTCTGGCCGCCGGCTCCGGTGACCGAAGGCAATCCCATCGTTTCCGTGATCGGCGAAGCGATCCGCTGCGATGGCGCCAGTAACGTGGAGTTCCGGGGCTTCACCATTGAGGCCACCCGAGGGACCCCCGTGGTCGTCGGGAACGCCGACAACGTGCGCGTCGTGGGCTGCGTGATCCGCAATACCGGAGGATCAGCGGTGAGCATGTCCGGGAAAAACAGTGGCGTCTACGGGTGTGACATCACCCAGACGGCCAATGGCGGAATCTCCCTCACTGGCGGCGACCGCAAGACCCTCACACCAGCGAACCTCGTGGCGGAGAACAATCACATCTACGAGTACTCGCGATGGAAGCGGGTCTACCAGCCGGGCATCAGCCTGAACGGCGTGGGCAATGTGGCGCGGCACAACCTGATTCATGATGCGCCACACATGGCCATGGGATTCGGCGGCAATGACCATCTCATCGAGTACAACGAGATCCACAGTGTCAGCTACGAATCCAACGACGCCGGCGCGATATACACAGGCCGCGACTGGAGCATGCGGGGCACGGTGCTGCGGTACAACTACCTGCACCACATCAACGGCCGCGAGGGCCGGGGCTGCGTGGGAATGTACCTAGATGACCAGTTCAGCGGCACCGTGATGTACGGCAATGTCTTTTACAGCGTGACCCGGGCGGCCATGATCGGCGGCGGGCGCGACTGCACCATCGAGAACAACATCTTCGTGGACTGCGTCCCCGCAACTCACGTGGACTCGCGCGGCCTGGGCTGGGCAGCGAGCGGGTTCGAGGGCCTCAAGGGCAAGCTGGAGCAGTGGCCGTACAAGGAGGAGCCCTGGGCGTCCAGGTACCCCGGGCTGCCCAACATCCTCGACGAAGACCCCATGGCGCCGCGAGGCAACCTGATTGCCCGGAATATCTGCGTGGGTGGCCGCTGGGGAGACTTCGACGGCAGGGCAAAGCCGCTGGTGACTTTCCAGGACAACATGCTCGAAGAAGACCCCCTGTTCGTGGATCCCGAGAACCTCAACTTCCAGTTGCGCGATGAATCACCGGCGTTCAAGCTGGGTTTCAAGCGGATCCCCATGAAGCTGATTGGTCTCATCGACGACGAGAATCGGGCGACGTGGCCGGTTGTGCATGAGCCGCGGCCCATGATTGCCCCGCCGCCTCCGCCGCCCCGTGCCCAGAGAACCGCTCCTGCGGTGTTCAGACTGCCGCGGCTCGCGGGACAGGTGACGGTGGACGGCTCTCTGGACGCGGAAGAGTGGTTCGGGCTGGACGCGAAGAGGGGCATCGTCGTTGAGCAGGGCGTCGGTGGCGAGAAGCAGACGCCTCCTAGCACCGCGTGGATCGCGTGGGATGACGCCCGGCTGTACGTGGCCATCGACAACCCCGTGAACCCTAAGTTCCCCATTCGTCCGGGGAACGTGTGGGGGCAGGATGACGCGGTGGAGATCGCATTCCAGGGCCAGGCCAAGAATGCGCCGATCATCGTCCTGCGCGGCTTCCCGTCCGGGCATTTCGAGAGCACCGACGAGGCCGGCGCCCCGGAGTCCGTGGTGAAGAAGGCCAAGGAGGGCACGCAGTACGCTGCCACCATGGTGGACACCAAGCGTTGGACTGCCGAGTGGTCGGTGCCGCTGGCGTCACTGGGAATTGACCCGGCCAAGGACCCGAAGGTGTGGTTCAACCTGAGCGTCAGGAAGACTGCGGATGAGCAGTGGACCATGTGGCAGGGCACGGGTGCCCATACGTGGGACGTCATGCAGGCGGGGATCATCGAGTTCGCCCGCTAACTGGGTGCGGAGGTATCATCATGCGCATGCTGACGATCGCGGGGCTGATGCTCGTGCTCGCGCTTCCGGCGATGAGCGTCGGGGCGCCCCTCACATACCCGTGCTTCCGCGCGAGCGTCGCCCCGAGCATAGACGGGGAGGTGCTTGCCGATCCGGTCTGGGCGAACACCCCGGTCGCCACCGGCTTTTCGATCCTCGGCAATGGATACGCCGTCGCCAAGCAGACCGTGGCGCGCATGTGCTGGGATGACGAGGCGCTGTATGTGGGCGTGGTCTGCGAGGAGCCCGACGTGTCCGTGATGAAGTTCCAGATTGCCGACGGCGGCGAAGCGTGGCTGGATGACGGGATCGAGCTGTTCTTCCAGCCGGGTCGCACGGGGAACCCCGTCTACCAGTTGGTGATCACCGCCCGGGGTATGCGCACCTGCGGCGCGGGTTCGCCTGATTTCACGAAGGTGGGGGTTGGTTCGAAGTTCGGGGCAGACACCTACAGCCTGGAGATGCGCATTCCGCATTCCGTGCTGTCCGCCAGCCCGAAGGTGGGGGATAGGTGGGGAGCCAACATCTGCCGGAACATTTTCACACGCAGGTCCGGTGGGCACCAGTTCACGAGTTGGTCGCCTCTCACCCGGCAGTTCAATGAGCCTGAAAACTTCGGCCTACTCGTGTTCGCCGGGACCCCGCCGGGTGAGGCCGAGCTGACCGAGACGACCAACCGGATAAACTCGGGATACCGGCAGCACTTGCTCGGGATGGTCCGTGATGCCCTCGCCAGCGCGCCGGAGTATGCCCCCACACTGCGCGAAGCCGTGCGGGATGATGAGTACGGCAGCCGGGCGCGTGATGTGCGACGGCGCTGGCGGAGACTGGAACGTGCCGCGGGTAAGGCGGACCAGGCCGCGACCCATGAACTCCGCGCGGTTGCGCTGGATGCCGATGACCTGCTGGAAGCGTCATACGCGTGCAAGTGGGGGTATATGATCCACAAGCTGCTGCGAGAGAATTGACGGGCTTTCATGGCAACACAAGGAGGTCTGCTACGGTGGAACGCTTGATCGCCGTCATCACCCTCGGAGTCGCGCTGCTGGCGGGATTGTCTCCGGCCTTCTGCGCCACGAACGCCCAGGAAGTCGAGGAGGACTGCTCGCTTGATTCCGCCTTGGCCACCCCGCATGAGCCCTGGGGCAAAGGCTGGGCGGCAGGCGCCGCGCGGGCCCTGTACTTCGTCTACACCGGCCCGTACGACGGCACCTGGGAAGACACGGGCACCCGGGTTCGCGAAGCGGTGGAACTGCAGCAGCGCTTCGACCTGCCCGGAGAGGCCGTACTGTTCTGCGGCAAGGGCGACAATTGGGTTTTCCACGGTCTGCGCGAGGGCGAAAAGCGCGCCGAGAAGCTGATGGAGAACCCATATGACCTGTACATCATCGCCGGATTCGCATTCGAGCGCCTGCCCGCGAAGATGCAGTACATGATCCTGGAGAAGGTGGCG
>JAGPGE010000315.1 GCA_018056145.1 Armatimonadota bacterium | reverse complement strand
CAGCCCTCAGAACTTCTCCGGCGCAACCGCGCAGCCGCATTCCATGGACGCGTTCGCGGCCAGCGGAATGGCAAGGCTCCGGCAGGCATCGGTGTAGCTGCTCTTCAGCAGCGACTGGTCGCCCTTCTTCACAGCCTTGATGAACGTGTTGTCGATCTCGAACAGGAAGTTGTTGCCCACGTCGTACACCACCGGGTCCTTACCCACCTCGGACACGGTGAGCTTGCTGCGGCCTGCGTACTCGATCTTCATCGTCGGGCACCAGATGTCCAGACCGACCTTGCCGTAGCCCTTCAGGAAACAGCCGGAGAAGATGGTGCCGCACAGGCCGCTCTCGAACTGGAGATTGACCGCGCTGGCGTCTTCCACGCTGTAGTTCTCGACGTCGGTCATGAGGCCTTTGGAGAAGGTGGCGTGTACGGACTTGACTTCGCCGAACAGGTTGCGAGCCATGTCGAAGGTGTGGATGGTCTGCTCAACGGCCTGGCCGCCGGACTGCGATTTCACGCGCCACCAGGGCACGCCGGGCATTCCGCCGATCCAGTAGCCCATGATCAGGCCGGGCTGGTGCTTGGCGAGGATCCCCTGCAGGCGCTTGACAATGTCCTGGTAGCGGTCCTGGAAACCGGCAGTGGCGACGACGCCCGCCTTCTTGATGGCATTGTTGATGCTCTTGGCGGTCTTGATATCCACCGCCACGGGCTTCTCGACGAACAGGTGGATGCCGAGCTTCGCGGCCGCCTGCTCCTGGCCCTCGTGGGCGAAAGGCGGCACGGCCACGTACATGGCATCGATCTTGGCATCCTTGAGCATGGCTTTCCAGCTTGTGAAAGCGGTCATCCCGTACTCGGCGGCGCGCTGGTTCGCGCGCTCCTCGTTGAGGTCCGCCACGGCGACAAGCTCAACGCCCTTGATCTGCGCGAGGTTCTTCATGTGCGCAGAGTTCATGCCTCCTGCGCCGACGAAACCCACTCGAACTGCCATCCTGATCGTCTCCCTCACAAGAAGATTGGCGCCCGGGGCGCCGGTTGTTGCGCTGAGCCGACTTGGGCCTGAAGGCCCCTGAAATGGCAGGAGCGAGCTTCAGGCCGCCGATAAGTATTAGCACCAATCGGGCTGAAAGGCAAGGAGGATGGCTCTGCTTCCAAGAAGCTTGGTGAGTGTTCTCTTCCCAGCACACCAAGCGGAGCGTGGTGCGGCACCCTCCCCGGTCGCAACAGGATTCTGGCATTCAGTGGCGTGGGCAGGTAGAATGGTCGGGTTCGTTCGGACCTGGCGGCGGTCGTGCAATGAACCATCGGAGGCTAGACTATGTCCTGCAGCCGGACCCTGTGTCTTTGCCTGTGTACGGCTGCCGTGGTCGCGCTCATGGCCGGGTGCGGCGGATCAAGCGGCGCTCCCGTGATCTTCCCCGCCGAGGTGAATGCCGCGCAGCTTCAGGGCATGATGAACGACGGCAAGCCGCTGATCCTCGCGGACGTGCGCTCCGCGGGGGAATTTGCCATCAACCACATCCCGGGGGCCGTGAGTTACCCGCTGGATCGGCTGCCTTTCTGGTCGCCCACCATCAGCCAGGCGGCGCGCATCGCCTGCATTGGCGCTGACACAGGAGACGGGATCACCGCCCGCAGCGAACTGAAAACCCGGGGGTTCCGGCAGGTCTGCGCCTTAACCGGCGGCATGTCCAGCTGGCCCGGCCCGGTGGTGCGGTAGCGATGGCGCAACTGGCCCTGTGGCTCAAAGCGGCGCGCCTGCAGTTCCTCACGGGGAGCGTCATGCCCGTACTGGTCTGCGGCGCACTGGCCTGGCACGACACCGGGGAGTTCCACTTCGGCCTGTGGCTGCTGACCCTGCTGGGGATGGTGCTGATTCATTCGGGCGCCAATCTCGCCAATGACTTTTTCGACCACCTCTCCGGGAACGATGAGGCGAATGTCGACTACTTCAACCCTTTCACAGGGGGCAGCCGGGTCATCCAGGAGGGCAGCGTTCACCCGTTGCTGGTTCTGGCCGCCGCTTTCCTTTGCCTTGGTGCCGGGAGCGCCATCGGGCTGTACCTGGTCTGGGCGCGGGGTCTGTTCATCCTGCTGCTGGGGCTCATTGGTGTGGGCACCGCGTTTTTCTACACGGCGCCGCCGCTGAAGCTTGCGTATCGGGGCCTTGGGGAGCTGTGCATCGCCCTGGACTTCGGTTTTCTGCCCGCGCTAGGCGCGTACTATGTGCAGACCCAGGAGATCTCCTGGGCTCCGGTGGTTGGCGGACTCCCGAGCACACTCCTGATCACCGCGATCCTGTTCATCAACCAGTTCCAGGACATGCGGGCGGACGCCTGGGCGGACAAGCGGAACTGGGTGGTGCGTTTGGGCAGGGCGAAGGCGCGGTACTGGTTCTATGCGATGATCGCGGGCGCCCCGGTTTCGCTGGCGGTCGGGGTGATTTTGGGGTGGCTGCCGAATCTCGCGCTGCTCGGGTTGGGTGCGTGCGCGCTGCTGCCGAAGACGATCGCTGCGGCGGAGCGCCATCACGACGATCCGGCCCTGCTCGGGCCTGCGAATGTGGGGACGGTTGCCATGCACCTGCTGACCGGGGTGCTGATGACAATTGGGTTGGTTGTGGCGGGGCCAAGGGGGTAGGGGGAAACCCGTGGAATCCAGGGGCTTCCGCCCCTGGCTATAGGCGGACGGCCCCCCCGGGGCCTGACGACGCGCGGGTGCGAGCACTGCTTCGTTTTCGTCGTAAGCAGTGGCACCCGGTTCGCAGGCCTGCGCAGTACCCTTCCATCGACCATGCGAGGTGAACACCGCTGATAATCGACGCGCACTGTCATCTGACACACGCCGACGGCGACGCAAGAGCCGCTGCCGATGAACTCCTGCACTTCGCCGACAAGATGGGCATCGACCGCTGCGTGGTCTGCCTGGGCGATCGGCTCAAGCCAAGGCCCACCGCCGCAGATCTGCGCAGCGACAACGACTACATCCTGCGTGCCATCGAGCACCGCCCGGATCGGCTGATCGGGTTCGCGTACTGCAGCCCCAATCACCCTGAAGCGTCGCTGGCGGAGATCGACCGGCATATCGCCAATGGACCTATGCGCGGGGTGAAACTGTGGATCTGCGCCCAGGCGGACCATCCGGGCAATGACCCGATCGTGGCGCGGTGCACGGAGCTTGGAGTCCCGGTTCTGCAGCACACATGGCTCAAGGCTACTGGCAACGAGGAAGGCGAATCCACGCCGTACAACCTGGCGGAACTTGCCCGCAGGCACCCTCGCGCCCAGTTCCTGATGGCCCACAGCGGCGGAGACTGGGAGCGCGGCCTGCGCATCATCCGGCACGTACCGAACATCGTGGCCGATCTCTGCGGGGGGAATCCGGAACAGGGCCAGACCGAGCTTGCGGTGATGCTTCTCGGGGCGCGCCGAGTGGTGTTCGGCTCGGACGCAGGGGGACGAAGTTTCGCGTCTCAGCTTGCGAAGGTACTGGGCGCGGAGATCAACGAGGTGGACCGCGCCCTGATTCTCGGGGGCAATATCGCGAGGATGATGGGGCTATGATCGACTGCAATGCGAGCCTGGGCAACTGGCCTTTCCGCCACCTGGCGCATTCCGACCCGGACGGATTGCTGGCGTGGATGGACGAGAACGGCATCGCGCAGGCGTGGGTATCGCCGCTGGAAGCCTTGCTGTACCGGTCGCTCTTCGAAGCCAACGAGTCTCTGCGAGGGAAACTTGCGGGGCACGAGGACCGGCTCCTTCTGGTGCCCGCGATCAACCCCGCGTATCCTGGATGGGACGACGACCTCGCCGAATACCTCGCCTGGGATGTGTTCGCCCTGCGCCTGCTGCCCAACTACCATGGCTACGACCTGCTCAGCGGGGACCTCGCGGCATTGCTGGAGGTGGCGCAGCGGTCGAGGCTCGTGGTGCAAATCGCGGTGCGCATGCAGGATGAGCGCCTGCATCACCCCCTGGTGCGCGTGGCGCCGGTGGATCTCAAGCCGCTGGAGATGCTGGCGGCGGATCACCCCTCGGTGCGTTTCATGGTGCTGAATGCGTCGCGTTCCGAAGCGCGGGCCATCGATAACGTTTGGTGGGAGATATCCCACACGGAGGGCATCGGCGGGGTGGGGAAGCTGGCGGATGTGGTGGGAGTCGGGAATGTGACCCTAGGGTCATATGTTCCGCTGCTATACATGAAGAGCGCGGTCTTGAAGCTGCAGGAG
Organism: Armatimonadota bacterium; assembly: GCA_018056145.1. Lineage (GTDB taxonomy): Bacteria > Armatimonadota > Zipacnadia > Zipacnadales > JABUFB01 > JABUFB01. The sequence continues at coordinate 2,710 of JAGPGE010000315.1, read as the reverse complement.
GCGGACCTCCCGGAAGCGGATCTGGCGCGAATTCGTGAGGGGAACGCACGAGAGTTGATGGGGTAGCAGGCGGCCGAGTCCTTGGTGGTTCGGGGGGTACCACACCACGCCCCGGGTGGTGTGTTGTGTTGAGGAGCACTGCTTCGGCTTCGCCGGAAGCAGTGGCACCCGGTGACAAATGCTTCTCGCACCAGTCACGCACACCCTCAAGAACGTCGTTCAACTGTTCAGCAGGAACCATCACCGCTCAGCTCTGCTTCGGGTCGGATTGGTATCGCAACCGTCAGTCTGCGATGCGGAGGCGACATCCCTGCAACAGATACCACCAACCCGACAGACACCCACCCACTTTTCACGGTCAGCCCACAGGCAGGCCCCCGTTTCAGTGGACTTCCCCGCGGGGGAAATTGTAATATGCTAGCCCTGTCGGACTGCACGTTCCCGAGGAGACTGAACCTGTCATGGCGACCATTGATGCGCTGCGGGTTGACGCCGCCCTGTCTGCCCGGCGCGAGGACATTACCGCCCTTCTGTGCGACCTCATCCGCGTCCCCTCCATGCCCGGCAGCGAGGGCCCGGCGATGGAGCGCATGTTCGCGGCACTCCAGGACCTGGCGGATGTTGTGGAATATGTGCCCGTCACCGAGGCGATCCGGCAGGACCCGGATTTCTCGTATCCCGTAGCGGATATCAAGTACGGCGACCGGCCTTGCATCCGGGCCATCAAGAAGGGCGGCGGCAGCGGCAAGTCGCTCCTGTTCAACACCCACCTTGATGTGGTGCCGCCGTCGTCCATGCATGAGAAGCCCTTCGAACCGCAGGTCGTGGACGGCGTGGTGTTCGGGCGCGGCGCGTGTGACGCCAAGGGCCAGGCGGTCACGGCTTGGGCGCTCCTGCGGCTGCTCAAGGACCTGGATGTCACGCCGGGCGGTGACATCACCTTCCACTTCGTCATTGAGGAGGAGGTAGGGGGCAACGGCAGCGTGGCCATGGTTCGCACCGGTGACAAGGCGGATGCGGCGATCGTGCTTGAGCCCACGGAGTTCGTAATCCTGCCCCAGGTGCGCGGCGCGGTATGGTTTGAGACCACAATCTACGGCCAGTCGGGGCACAGCGGCAAGCCCGGCGGCACGGTGAGCGCCCTGCTGAAGTCGATCATCGCGATCCAGGCGTTCACGGAATACCACGACCGCTGCATTGCGGAGTCCCGCGGGAAGTACCCGCTGTTCGACCAGTTCGAGAACCCGGCGCCGCTGACCATCGGGCAGTTGCAGGCCGGAGACTGGCCCGCGCAGGCACCCCAGAAGTCGGTGTTCAAGGGCGTCCTGGGCATCCTTCCCGACCGCACCAAGGAACAGGTCATGGACGAGATGCGTCAGGCATTGCGGGATGCCGGCGACCCGTGGCTTGCGGAGAACTTCGAGATGGAGTTCACCTATCGCCATGACGCCAACGTGATCGAACCGGACCACCCACTGGTGCAGGGCCTGGAAGCCGCCTGCAATGCCTGCGGGCAGGAGCCGAAGGTATCTGCGATGACCGCGTCTTGCGACGCGTGGCTGTACAATAACCAACTCAAGATCCCCACGGTGGTTTTCGGGCCTGGTTCGCTGGGCGTTGCGCACAGCAACCAGGAACAGATCGCGGTGGACGACATTCTCAAGGCCGCCCGGGTGCTCGCGTCATTCGTGGGCGACTGGTGCGGGGCAGTCCAGCACGGAGGTAACGCATGAAGAAGCAACGCTGCACCGTCTGTTTCGCTGACATCGGCAGGTTCAACGTGGCCACCCGCAATATGAACCTGGACGAGATCGTCTCATTCCTGCAGGGGTTCTACGAGCGAGCCGGGAACGTCCTCCTGTCCCACAATGGCCGCCTGGTGAAATACCTTGGCGACGGCATCCTCATGATCTTCGACAGCGGCCGCGAGGAGATCGCGGTGCGGGCCATGTGGGCCCTGCGCCAGAGCTTCAGCGAGTATGTGGCCGAACTCGGTGGAGACGCTGCGGTGGCCCAGTTGCGGGCAGGTGTGGCTACCGGCGAGGCCGCGGTGGGCCAGATGGGCCACCCGCAGATGCTGGCGTACGATGTGGTGGGCCGCCCGGCGATGCTCGCTGCGGGCCTGCTGCAGTGCGGGGGGATCACCATCGACCGGGCAACCCACGAAGCCGTGGCTGCGTACGTTGAGGCCTGCACCGTGGATTCCGGCGGCGAAGTACGGGGGTTTCAGGTGACCGGATTGCGGTAGGCTTTCCGACCGATTCCGCCCCAGACAAGCAATCGAAAGGAGCCGAAAATGCTGGCCCTTGTGAAGACTCAGAAGGGGGAGGGCTTCCTGGAACTGCGGGATGTCCCCGAACCGGTGATCAGCGATGATGAGGTGCTGATCGAGGTCATGGCGGCGGGCATCTGCGGCACCGATGTCCACGTGAAGCACGACACTTTCCCGTACTGGCCTCCCGTGATTCTCGGGCATGAGTTTTCGGGGAAGATCGTCCAGGTCGGCGACAAGGTGAAGGGTTGGCAGGTGGGGGACCGGGTGGTTGGCGAACCCCACACTCTGCACTGTGGGCAGTGTTCCCTGTGCCGCCGGGGGCACATCCAGAACTGTCCCGAGAAGCGCTCGCCGGGCTGGGGCATCGACGGCGCGTTTGCGAAGTACCTCAAGTACCCGCCGAAGCTCCTGCACCGGATCCCCGACAGCATGAGC
>JAGPGE010000314.1 GCA_018056145.1 Armatimonadota bacterium | reverse complement strand
ATCTGGAACTGGTACTCGAAACTGTAAGCCTTCGCGCCGGATGCCCCCGCGGGCACCTGGACATCCCAGCGCAGCAGTCCGCGCGGGCGTTGCTGGGCCAGGTACAGCGGGTCGGCGGTCAGTGGCGGCTGCGGGTCCACCAGTTGCACTGTCACCTGGTTGTCGGGGGCCTGCGGAAGGCGGTCCCACAGGCGCACCGCCGCCGGTTCAGCCATGTAGTTCTGCAGGGCGAGGCGGTACTTGTACTGCACGATTTGGTTCCCGCCTCGAGTGCTGGTGGTCTTTTCGAGGAACTCCCGGGAGGCCCGCAGGCGGGTCTCGGTGCCGAATCCCAGCGTGAAGCTCTGCCCGCTTGCCACCAGCGGGATCTCACCTCGGCCCGAAAACGCGCCGTCAACATATGCATTGTACGGACCCGCGAGAAGCGCCAGGTCACTGCTGTTGACGCATTCGGCTGCGCGGTAGACATAATCCGTGAGCAACGGGACCGCTGTGTAGCTGAAATCGGCCTTCAGGTCCAGCCTGGCGATCAGGAACATCTGCTGGTCGCGCCGACTCTGGATGCTGACAGCGCCCTCTATCGGGTAGTCCACCGCGAGGCCCTCGGTTGCTCCGCCGATGACCCGCGACAGCCGGACCACCTCATCGGGCGCGGTGAGCTCCACATTCTGCAGCTGCGCGGCGAACAGGTTGGCGTTCAGGTACTCATCATCCGCCGACGGCATCGCGACCTGCGCGGGTGGTGCGGGCTGCTCCATGCCCCCCGCTGCGCCCATCATCCCCGGCATGCCCGCGCCCACCGGTCCGCGCTCACCCCGGGGTCCCGCCGGTCCGGCCGCGCCTTTGGAGCCCACCGGACCCCGGATTTGCCGCTGCAGTTCCCGAGTCTTCTCGGTGTAGCTGGTGATGGCGTCGGCGTCCTCAGCCTGCCTGTCCGCGCGGCCAACCAGGGCGATGCGCAGCGGCGACAGGATCGGCGCGGATGCCAGCATCTTCGGGTGGCTGGTGGAGAGCGTGAGGGCCACCGAGTTCCAATCTTCGCCGCTCATCTGAGTGAGCGCCGCGTGGTACTCCAGCGCCACTTTGTCCCTCTCCTTGCTGAGCCGGGCGCTGTATGCGGGCGTCCAGCCAACGCCCTCAACGAGGTAGCTCAGGTGCATCACGGCAGGCCCTGCCTGCGCGGCGTCCACGAAGATCACCGCGTCGCGCTGCACGTTGGCGCCGCCCCGGGTGAGCTCCGCGCGCTGGCGCTGGAGGAGCGCCAGGGACTCCTCGATGGCAAGGGCCTGCTCCTGCAGTTCAAACGCCTTCGCCGCAATCTGATCGCGCTGCTGGAAGATGAAGGTCGCCGTCTTCTCAACGGCCTCCGGGTTCAGCGCTCCCTGGGCGACTTCCGCCTCAAACTTCGCCGCGGTGAACTGTCCGAGCCGATCCAGGAACTCGACGCGGCTGGCCAGAACCTGTGATTCACTTTCCGAACGGCGCTGGGCGGCCATCTGCTCCTTGATCTTCGCGTCAAGCTCGCGCACTTCGGGCCGGGGCTCCTCGGACACCGCAGTGCCGCGGAACCGGACAGCTCGCACGGAGAGTGTATCCCCGCCTGTTGCGTACAGTGAGCCCGGCACGACCCGCTCGGGCAGGTCGGTGACGGTGACTTCCTGGCTCCCCGCAACTGCTTCGAACTGAACCTGTCGCGTGACCAGCGCCTGTCCCTGGTACACGCGCACCTCGGTGATTTTCCCCGCAGTCTGCGCCAGAGCCGGGCCGCAGACTGCCAGGAGCAACAAGCAAAGCAGTGTCGATCTCGTCTGCCGCGCCATCCTGACCGCCCCCTTTCACGAAGCGACTGAGCCGCTCCTACTTGAGCGCAGCGATCTGCGCCTCGATCTCGTCGATCTCCGCCTGGCTGGTGAGCACGCCGAACTCCGTGTTGTACTCCACGACTTCGCCCGGCTCCAGGAACACCAGCGTCCCGTTGTCCCGGTACATCTTGCGGCCCTGGACCTTGCAGTTCGCGGGCTCCAGGCCGGTCACGTAATGCCCCTGCGCGGGCATCTTCCATTGGGTGAAGTACGGCATGGTCGCCTTCTCATAGCTGATGTACAGGCCCAGTCCGCGCCCCCCGGCAATGTCACGGTTCACGAAGGCCACCGTCGCGATCCCATTCTCATCGGTGGCCACATCATGGTAGTAGCACATCTCCGGCTGGTGCGGCGTCGGCGCGGGCCACTGGCTCCAGCGGTCGAGCTGCGCCTCCGCATCAGCATCTCGCGGCGTGGTCTCGCGGGAGTTGATGACGTACTTCGCGCCTTCCTGCAGCAGCGGGAATCCCAGGTTGCAGTGGTACAGGAACATGTGCTCCTGTTTCTCGTAACCCAAGTTCTCCACCCGGTCGTTCAGCCAGATCTTGTTTTCGCCCAGCTTCGCGGTGATGCGCCGGGTGAGGAGCAGGTTGGCCTTGAACACCTGGGCCTCGCGCACCTTGCCCTGCGCCCAGAAGACGTAGTCGTCACCGATCCACTCGCTGTCCACAGACACGTTCTTCGCCGGAATGTGAGAGACCCGCCCGTGCAGTCCGATGCCCCCGGTCTGGCTCCACGAGCCGTCCTCGAGCAGCGCCGGGTAGCCCTCGGGGCCGCCCTCCGCCGGGTCCACGCAGGGCGCGCCGGCCCAGCTCATGCCGCAGGTCAGCAACAGGCCGCCGTAGAAGCTGCGCAGCCAGTTCAAGCCCTGCGGGTCGAAGTACGAAGAAGCCACCTCGCCGGTGTGGGACATCCACGCCAGCGACTCGCCGTTGAAATCGCATGCAGAGATGTCCATACCGCGGCCCGGCAGCACGCGGAACCGGAGCCCCGCACCTGTCCTGAACTCGACCGCCTCACACCCGGCGGTGTTCCCGTCATCCAGGAGCACCTTCTGCGCCCCGGCGATCTGATCAATGTCCCCGACATGCTGGAGCAATTCGGCCTTGGTCCACTGCTTCCCGAAAAGGTTCGCCATCTGACTTCTCCTCCCGATATATCCGTGAAACACGGAGAGTTTTGACGCACAACAATGCGCCGGCCGCCAACCAGGAGCCCGCAGGCGCCGCAACTCCGAGCGGTCTACAGCCTGGGCAGGAGTTCGCCCACATTGAGCGTCACCCGGGCCGCGATGCAGGCCAGGGCGAATGCGGCGACTATCGCCAGCGCCGCGATGTCCGTTTTCCCCTGCTCCAGGTGACGGTATTCGGTACGCCTCCTTCCCGCGCCCAGCCCCCGCGTCTCCAGTGCGCGGGTGAGATCATCCGCACTCCGCAGAGCATAGCCAAGCGTGGGCACCACCGCCGGCAGCGACTTCCGGAACCGGTGGAACGGCCCGCCGGAGTCCAGGTCCAGCCCGCGTGCGCGCTGGGCCTGCATGACGGTTCGCGCGGTGTGGGCGAAGGACGGGACAAGCCGGAACGCCAGGGACAGCGCCACCGATGGCGCCAGCCCCATGCCTGACGCACGCAGAGCCTGGGTGAGTTGCTCAGGCGATGTCGTCGAGATGAACACAAGCCCGAACAGCAGGAACGCCACTATGCGCAGACCCATGGCGGGGCCATAGAGCAGCGCCTGCTTCGAGATACTGATCGTGGGCCCCCAGTAGAAGCTGGTGCCCTCAGTATGCACATGCACCAGGAACCCGTCGATGCCGAGATAAAGACCCAGGGCCGCCGCCGCAAGCCCGATCCAGACCGCCAGGGCGTATGGGGTCCGCATCCGCCGCATCACGACGGCAGTGCCCGCGATGAACCACGCGAACACCGCCAGGTACCAGAGCCATATCTGGGCGAATAGCCCCGGGCCGCGATACGCCAGGCCTGCGCCCAGTGCCAGCAGCCCCCAGAACGCCGCGTACCACCACCCGCCCACCTTCGTCTGGCTCGCATCGCGGAAAACGATCTGGATCAGGGAGAGCACGGTCACCGCCAGGGCCAGCAGGCCCGCGAATATCATGACAATGACCAGGTCGTATGCGGTTGTGCCGCGCTCCACCATCGCCGGATTCAGGCTCCAGACCACCGTCGGGTCGGCGATGTCGCGCACGAAGAAGATCCACAGCAGGGAGCTGACCACGAAGATTAGCGTGAAGAACCTGAGGCTGCGCCACAGATTGCCCAGTGCTCCCGCAATCCCCATGAGCACGATGCCGACAACGACCATCCCCGCCTCGTATGCCGGGTGGTTGAAGGCCAGCGTTGCCGCGAACAGAAGCGCGAGGGCCACCAGTTTCGTGTTCGGATGCAGGCGATGGATGATGCTGGCGCCGTCCATGTACAGGAAGCGCGAGGTCATTCGGTATCACCTGCCCGCAGGCAGTAGACGGCCTCATCCACCGACAGCATCGGCCTGCCCCACACCCGCATCGCAAGCTCCGTGATGAGCGGTGGGCTCTGCCCCGAACGCGCCAGCAGTGCGCTGTCGCCGAAGACATCCCGCACAGGCGCGTCCGCCAGAAGCTCCCCGCCCTGCATGACAATCGCGCGGTGCGCGTACTCCGCGGCGGCCCAGTTGCAGTGGGTGATTACGATGATGGTATGTCCCTTGGCATTCAGCGCGCGCAGCGCTTCCATCATCTGCCGCTGTCTGGGGCCGTCAAGACCGGTGGTGGGTTCGTCGAACACGATCACCTGGGGCTTCAGCGCGAGAACCGAAGCCAGCGCCACAAGCTGACGCTCGCCCTTTGTCAGCAGGAACGGGTCGTCCGCGGCCTGATCCACAAGCCCCACTGTCTCCAGCGCACCCGATACCCGGCGCTCCACAACATCGGGTTCCAGGCCCACATTACGCGGCCCAAAAGCCACTTCTTCCCAGACCGTGTCCGCAAAGATCTGGTGGTCCGGGTCCTGGAACAGGTAGCCCACGGTCTGCGCAAGTCCGGCGGGCGTGAGGCCCTTCGTGTCCCGGCCTCCCACCAGCACGCGCCCCTGGGTGGGCTTGAGCAGGCCGTTTAGGTGCTTGGCGAGGGTAGTCTTCCCGGACCCGTTCTCGCCGAGGATCGCCACGAACTCCCCTGCGTGGACATCAAAGGATACATTCCGGATGGCCTCCACCCCTCCGGCGTACACATGCTGCAGGCCCTGCACGCTGAGGACCGGTCTGTCCAGCGATCCGTTATTCGCCCGGTAGGCTTCGGCCATCCAGGGCGTGGCAATCTCTTCCCAGCGCTCCTGGTCGCAGGTCTCGAGCTGGAGGAGTTCAGCGGCCTCGTCCACAGTCAACGGGCGTTCCGGGCGATCCAGTTCCGCGAACAGCCGCGGGATGTCCAAGGGGCGCAGGCCCAGCGCCTCACTGCGCGCCGGATCGGACAGAAGCTCCTGGGGACTGCCATCGAAGGCAACGCGCCCGGCCTGCAGCACCGTGAGCAGGTCCGCGCCCAGGGCCAAGTCCGTCTCGTGCTCGGCGATCACCAGCGTGCGGCCCTCGTCCCGCAGACGACGACACTGGTCCAGCAGTTCCCGCTTCCCCTGGGGGTCAAGGTCGGTGGTGGGCTCGTCCAGGACCAGGATCGGCGGCTCGTTCACCAGCGCCGCGGCCAGGGCCAGGCGCTGCTTCTCGCCGCCGGAAAGCACATGGGGCTCTCGGTCCCTCAATCCCCACATCTCCACGCTCTCCAATGCCTGCTGCACGCGTCGGGTCATCTCATCCACGGGCGTGCCCATGTTCTCAAGGGGGAAGGCCACCTCAAGCTCGACGCTGGTGGTCAGCAACTGGCTCTCGAAATCCTGGAAAACCTGGCCGACGAGGGGCGCCAGGGCGTATACCGGCAAGCCGCGAATATCCCGCCCGAAGATCCGCACCGTGCCCCCGAAGTCGCCGGTCTGGAGCTCGGGGATCACGCCGTTCAGACACTTGCAGAGCGTCGACTTCCCGGCGCCCGTAGCGCCCATCAGTACCCGCAACTGCCCGCGTTCCTGGCTGATGTTGACGTCCTGCAGCGCGGGGGCGTCCGACAGCGGGTAGGCGAAATGGAGACCCTCCACCTGGATCGCCGGGCCGGTCTGTGGCGTCTGCGCGAGGTCTTCAGCTTCGGCCACGCCTCCTTCCTCACCCCGGCGTCCGATGCGCGTGAACAGGCAGCTTCCCACCAGCACCATGGCCGCGGAGAGCAAGCCCAGGCCTTTCACGGTCACGCCGGATTCGGCCATCGCCGCGAGGGGGCCCTGATCGCCGCCCAGGAACATGACCAGTGCTAGCGCTGCGCCGCCGACCGCACCCACGACCACGAGAAGCGCGCCCACGGGCGCCAGCGGGCCCTCACAGTAGTCCTCGGGCCGCATGAGATCCTCATAGAGAAGGCCCCAGCGCCGCGCCCTGGGATACACCAGCGGAAGAAGAAGCAGACCCAGAAGGATCGAAGCGGCGGAGTTGTTCAGCGTAATGACCGCGGTGAGCACCTGGTACGGCACGAGCCCCAGCATATCCACGCCCCAGCCGATAACCACCGCGCAGGCCATGCCTCCCAGTACCGCCACAATCAGGAACACCGGAGCCTGGCCCGGTGCGCCCGTTGCCGGCTGCCCGCGCATGATTAGCCGCCACAGGCGATAAGGCACGTAGGCATACAGGAAATTGCCGATGAACCCGAAAAAGCTGCCAGGGCCGATGGTGCCGAAGAAGTCGCCGATCAGGTTGCCCACCGCGCAACCCCACGCCGCGGCCGGTCCGAAGAGAACACCGGCGACCACAGGCACCACGTTCCCCGGGCGCAGTTCAGTGAGTCCGGGTATAAGCGGGATCGCCTTGAACGGGATGAGCAGTGCGGCATAGAAGGCAGCACACAGGGCAGACAGCACCGCCAGCTTCGTGCTGCGCCACATGACGATGGCGTCCCTCACAGCACAGGCCTCCCGGCGAGACAGTAACCCTTTGGTACGCTATTTCGCCGCCGGTTCCCATGTCCCTTCCCATTCC
>JAGPGE010000313.1 GCA_018056145.1 Armatimonadota bacterium | reverse complement strand
ATGGGCACCGGTGCGTACTACATCTTCGACTGCTTATCGGAGCTGGCCGAGGTGTGGCTCAGTGATGAGATGCTGGGCAGCTTCTTTCTGCTCACCTGCCCGTACCTGCTGGACATGGAGACCGTGGCGTATTTCGGCCTGCTGCGCAATCGCCACGCCCCGGAGGCCACGGCGCTCATTCGGCAGACCACCCAGATCTTCCTGGACGTGATCCCCTTCGGCGGCGAGGAATACCTGTATCCCATCAAGGTCCAGCAGCGCTACTCCCCCACCATGCACAACTTGCACCTCTTGCACGGCGACCGCTGCACCCCCGTGGTGGACAGCGACATCATCGCCCGCATCCAACAGGCGGCACCGTGGATGAACCTTGGGCCGATGGGCGGCGGACTGGGCTTGTGGCACCGGGGCTTCCGGCAGGCGGAGGAAGTCCTTGAGTACGGTGAGGCAGTACTGGAGCCTCGCCGTGAGACGGAGGGGGGAACGGCCCCGGCAAGGCCGCGCTCCCGGGACCTGAAGAACCGCCTGCTGCGCATGGCGGTGTCTCGCGACGAACGGATGCTGGAGCTTCTCGACCGGTACCTGACGCTGGAGGACCTCGTCGCCATACGCCGCCGCATGATCGGGACGGGGCTCATCGGCGGGAAAGCGGTGGGAATGCTTCTTGCGCGAGCGATTCTCAAGACTTCCGACCCGCGCTGGGAGACGATCCTGGAGCCCCATGATTCCTTCTACGTAGGCTCGGACGTCTTCTACACTTACCTTGTGAACAATGGAGTCTGGTGGGTGCGCGAGAAGCAGCGCAACCCCGAGGGGTTCCTCGAAGGCTCCGAGACCGCGCGCCAGCACCTGCTGACCGGCACCTTTCCAGACTACGCCGAGAAGCAGTTCCTGCAGATGCTCGACTACTTCGGCCAGTGGCCTATCATCGTGCGTTCGAGCAGCCTCCTTGAGGACAATTTCGGGAACGCTTTCGCGGGGAAATACGAGAGCGAGTTCTGCGTCAACCAGGGCCCGGGGCAGCAGCGCATCGGCGATTTCCACTCCGCCGTGCGGGCGATCTACGCCAGCGCCATGAGCGAGAAAGCCCTGGTCTACCGCTCACAGCGCGGCCTCCTGGAGCGCGACGAGCAGATGGCCCTGCTCATCCAGCGGGTATCGGGCAAGCTGCGAGATGGCCTCTTCCTGCCCGACCTGGCGGGAGTGGGGCTGTCCCTCAACCCGTACGTCTGGCACCGCGAGATCGATCCGGCCGCGGGTGTACTGCGCATCGTAATGGGCCTCGGGACCCGCGCCGTGGATCGCACCGACGATGACTACTCGCGGGTGGTGGCGCTCAATGCCCCGCGCAGACGCCTGGAGTCGACTTTCGACCAGATCCGCCGCTACTCCCAGCGCCGGGTGGACTGCCTGGACCTAGAGGCGAACCGGCTCATCTCCGTAGCGCCGGGGGAACTGGCCCGACGTGCGCCGGACCTGCCCATGCCCATGCTCGCCTCGTACGACCGGGACCTTGAAGAGCGCGCGGGGCGCTCCACATCGGTCTCGCCATGGGTGCTGACCTTCGAGGGCCTGCTGGACCGGACGGAGTTCGCGGAGGATATGCGCAGAATGCTGGGGGCTCTACAGGAGGCCTACCAGTATCCTGTGGACGTGGAGTTCACCACGAATCTGAAGCCTGACGGCAGCTACCGGGTGAACCTCGTGCAGTGCCGTCCGCTGCAGGTGCGAGGAGCCGGGCCGGATACCAGCATGCCACAGGAGATCCCGGCCGGCAGTCTCTTGCTGGCGTCGGCAGGCCCCATAATCGGGCAAAGCACCGACCTCAACCTGAAGCGCATTGTCTTCATCCGGCCCGATGCCTACGCGCGCCTGCCCCTGAATGAGCGGCATCAGGTGGCCCGGCTCGTGGGTTCACTGGCGGGAGTGGGGACGAATCCCGAAGGGCGGGCGATGCTCCTCGCGGGCCCGGGGCGCTGGGGCACATCAACGCCATCTCTCGGGGTCCCGGTCACTTTCGCGGACATCAGCGGCGCTACCGTTGTCTGTGAGGTGGCGGCGATGGGCGAACATGCCCCGCCTGACGTGTCCCTGGGCACTCATTTCCTGAACGAACTGATTGAGGCGGACATGCTCTACCTTGCGGTCTACCCCAACCGCTCAACGCATGTTCTCAACGAAACGCTCATCGAGAGCCTGCCGAACCGCCTCGGACGGCTGCTGCCGGATGCAGTTAGGTGGGCCGAAGTAATCCACGTTCTGGAAGCCGCAGACCTGCCGGCGGGCACTCGCGTGCGGTTCACCGCGAACACCCCTGACCAGCGGGCTGTATGCTACCTGACGGGCGCCCCTACCGGTCCGGATTGTTGAGCACCGCGAAAGCCCTCAGGCGCCAGAAGAGGTCGGAAGAGTTGGCCACCAGCGCGGCCAGTTCCGCTTCCGCCTTCCAGTCGCCGGCCGCCGCTCGGGCATGGTAGCCGTCCACTCCAGCCAGCAGCTCATCCACCTGCTTTGTGAGCGCCACGCCGTCAGGGCCGGCATCGGCAAGCAACTGCATGGCTTCCGCGCGGAGCTGATCCACGTCGAGGTTCTGGACGCCCAGCGGCCGGAAGTCCGCCTCAGCGAGGCGCGCTGCATCCGCCGCGCCCTGTGTTCTCAGGTACTCCTCGGCTTCGGCGTTGGTGTGCCCTGCGAAGTCGTAGAAGCCCATCAGCGCACGGCCTTTCGATGGGTCGTAGTTCAGGGTGGTCAGCACCGCATAGCCGCCGATCGATACGCTGCCGCTGGTGAGGCCGTCTGGGTTGAGCAAGGCGGCGCAGGGACCGTCGCCTTCGCCCTTGGCGACGTCGAAGATCGTGTCATAGTAGTAGAGCCACGTGTCCGCTTCGGGGTCGATAACCAGCGTCTTGTCCTGCCCCTCGTCGGTCCGCGGAGTCATGCAGTGCCGGTCACCCACGCGCTTGCGGGCTGATGTGAAGAAGCTCGGGTAGCAGCGCAGCGATGCCTGTGCGGATTTCACATCCTTGCCCTCGAGGGGCGTCCAGCCCACCTCGCACAGCAGGTGGTTCGCTCCCGGCAGCAGCAGGAAGCGGAGCATCACAGTTGCATCGGGATGTGCGAAGACGACCTGGAACAGGCCGCGGGCGCCGCTCTCCAGCACCCGCCAGTCCTCCACAGGGCAATTCGTGGCGTCCACGCCGTTGATCATGAACTTCAGGAATCCGCCCCAGTACCAGTTCCCCGAGATCGGCTGCGGCATGCCAAAGTTGCCCTCGGAACTGGGCCGCTGGATGCCGTGAGATGGATCGACGCAGCCCGAGTAGCCCAGTGCGTAGCGGACCGCTCCCGAGTCCAGGGTCACGCTGCGCTTCTCGATCCTATGGCCGGCCTTGCACTCGTGGGTGGCCGAGCCATAGCTCACGCCGGGGGCGTTGACCACCACGGAGTCTTCGTCACAATGCGCCGGCGGGCTGCAGGCGATCCCCAGCCCGAACAGCGCCAGAAGCAAGCCGGTGAGTCTGCGCCCTGTCATGTTCTCGGCCCCTTTCGCGAATCGTTGGAGCGCCCACTAGCGTACAGTCCAGGTGGCCTCGGCGGTCTGCTTGCTGAAGAGCTCAGTGGCCCTTACGCGCCACGTTCCGGGCTGGTCATTGGCAGCGATCAGCATCGGAACAGTGGCCTTGCCGCCCTCGAGGATCGCCACCTGTCTCCCCCACAGCGGACTGTTGCCCTGCGGGTCGATGACCTGCACCCAGACCGCCTGCTTGTCCGCCGATCCCGCGGGCAGATCCAGCGAGACTGTAGCCTCGAATGGCTCGCCCGGCTGAGGGTTTTGCGCGCTCAGTGCCAGCGAAAGCCCCGTGATCTGCCTCGGAGAGGCAAGGAAGAACGATGCCCGTCCCCACTTCAGCCGCGTATCCACCTGCTTCGTCAGGCCCAGGTATTCGCCCGCGCGCAGGTCGTACACGTGCATGGGTTGGGGCAGCATGATGCGCGCGGGTTGCGGAGCGCCCGCCGTGGTCCCGCTCTTCGGGCCGAACCAAGCGTTTTCCATCCTGCGCATCAGGCCGAACACCAGCGAGTCGCCACTTGCCCAGACCCGCGTCTCGGTGACAGGCAGCGGGCCACCGTCCGGGGCGCTCATCTCCACTACCGCCGATGCTCCGGCGCTCTCGTACAGGGCTTTCAGGATCGCGCGCGTGCCGACGCCTTCAGGGTCGATTGTCCGCCCCACGGTGGGATGGAAGTTGAGCAGCACCGCCCTTCCGGAACCCACCGAATTGACCAGCATGACCGGCGTGTCCTCGCACATGCCAAGAGCCTGGGCGCCGGCGGCTGCCACGTCTGTATCCACTTTCGCCCGAGGGATCCGCGCCGAGAAATCCATGCCGCCGACTGCGCCGCTGACATCAACTGCCATCTCTTTCGGGGTTCCGCGACCCTTGCGAGTGATGCCGAACAGGTCGTCCAGCAGGCCGGGCATCACCGGCTTGCAGTGGCCGTCATAGACGCCGGGCCTTACGTCGGCGATCACCGTGCCACCGTTCTCGGCGAACTGGCGGATAGTCGCCGCTTCTTCGGGGCTGAGTGCCTGCGCCATGGGCAGCAGCAGCACCCGGTACTTGCCGCGCTCCAGTTCGCCATCCACGAGCATTGCGGCGGTAACATACTTCACGTCCCGCCCGAGTTCGTACGTCAGGTTGACGAAGTCGTTGTGCGCGCCTTCGGCCGATGCGAAGGAGCCGCTGTTCTCCAGCGACCCGGACAGTGCTGACGGAACCGAGTAGAACACAGCAATCCCGCTGTCGAGCATCTCGGACTTGAGCAGCAGGTCGCCCAGCCCCTCGCGCACCGGCTGCATCTCGTCCTTCACGTCCTCGATGGCGGGCCAGAAATCCAGGGTAGGCCGCAGGTAGCCGCGCCAGCTTCCGATGCCCGACCACATCCAGTACCAGACGCTGTCCATGCCCTTGATGACCATCCGCCAGGCTGCGTCGGACAGGGCGTCACCCGTCTTTGAGTAACCCATCCAGTTGGAGCGCACCCGGTCCCGGGCATAGATCGAGCGGACGATGTCGTCGCCCAGTGACGGGTATGGGCCGTAGAAGGTGTTGATCTTGGTGATGGCGTCGTAGTCATCGCCGAAGCCGCCGGTCCCCTCGAAACCGCACAGCGAGTGGGGGTCCAGCCTCCGGTAGCCTTCAACGAAGCGGCCCGAGAACTGCATGAGATTGTAGCGGGCGAAGGCGGCCCTGTCGAACCAGCGCGGGAAGTTGCTCTTCTGCGCCTGGGTCTCCATGTTGTCCTTGGGGTCGAGCAAGTTCACTTCGTCGAAGCTCTCGTAGTTGCTCCCCCATGACTCGTTCAGGGCCTCGATCGTCCCGTACTGCCCCTGCAGCCACCGGCGATATGCCGCGATGCATTCGGGGTGAACGCAGCAGCCCTTGGTCACACCCTCGTCGCCCAGGGAGTAGACGAACACGCCCTGCTCGCGCAGGTTGACCTGGTTATCCACGATGGTCTGCACGTACTCCGCCGCCGCCGGATCGTCGTTCCAGCAGACGGGCTGCATGTACCCGTTCTCGTCCTTGGGGTCGAGGATGCGGGTGCTGTACGGCACGATCGAGGCGTCGCAGGCTTTCAGAGCCGCGGGCTGCTTTGACTTGCCGAATGCACCGAGCAGGCAGACGTTGTGCCCGGCATCCTGAAGCTGACGCCACGCGTATGCCGCAAGGGTGTCCCTTGGCGCGTCCCACATCACGAAGTTGAACTGCCCCTGCCGCCGCTTCGGGACGGTGAACTCGGCAGTCCTCATCTCGACCTCATCGCCGCCCGCAATGAGTGCGGCCTCGCAGCGCATGAGGATCGTCGCGAACTCATCCGCGGTGTAGTCGAAGGTGAACTCCGTCTGGCCCGCCTGCACCGGAATGTCCCGCTGCACCAGCACCCGGTCGTAGGAGTCCCGCAAGCGCATGCGCAGGAGGCTTCCCTCCGGCGGTGTGCTGCGCAATGTGACCGAAGCCGTGATGGTTTCGCCACGCTCGACGAAGGTGCGGTTCAGTTCCACCTTCTCAACGCCCGCCTCGCTAGTGACGTTGATGAGGCCGGCGCCGAAAGCAACGGCGCCCGTGTCGCCGATCACCCGCGCGTCCACGTAGTACTCCCCGGCCCGCAGAGACGGCAGAGGAACCCGCACCTGGGTGGTATCGTCGGGCCGCAACGCTGCTTTGTGCTGGCCCAGGGGGATCTTCAGCCCATCGTCGGCGCGCCGGAGGGATGCGAACACGGTCACGGGGATTTCGCGCCTGGCAGTGGTGGTCAGGGAGAGCACTGCGGCCGAGTCGGTCATGTCTCGCGAGATGCTTGCCGTCTCATCACCGTTGACCGCTGCTACCTGAACGGTACCTTCCTTGCCCGCCGCCCAGAGAGCCGCGCGACCCGCAAGGGCCATCCAGTACTCATAGTCGCTCAGCGCCCGGAAGGAGAACTCTTTGAAAGGTGTGATCGCCTGGGCGCTGTACTTCAGCCAGACGCCCCGGCCCCTGCCGAGCTGGTAGGCGCCCACATACTGGCTCGCGGGTTTGCCGTCCAAAGCAGGCAGGCCTCCGGTGAGCATCACCGGCGCAGGTGTGATCTCCCGGCGTGCAACCATGAAGTCCTTCGCCGGAGCCCCGCAGCACACCAGACCCGCGCCCTTCGCCACCTTCTCCAGGATCATGTACTGCATCTTCGCGGGCAGGCGCTCGAATGCGAATCCGGCGATGATGTACAGGTCATATGGGTTCTCCATCAGCTTCTCGGCGCGCTTTTCGCCCTCGCGCAGGCCGTGGAAAACCCAGCTGTCGCCCTTGCCGCAGAACAGTACGGCCTCTCCGGGCAGGTCGAAGCGCTGCTGCAGTTCCACCGCTTCGCGAACCCGGGTGCCCGTGTCTTCCCAGG
>JAGPGE010000312.1 GCA_018056145.1 Armatimonadota bacterium | reverse complement strand
GGCGAAGGGAACGCAGTCGGCGCTGATGAGCAGGTCGGCTTCCCGCAGATACGGCGCATTGGGCGGGACCAGGGCAAGCTGCGTCGGCCAGTTGGTGAGGGCGGAGGGCGCGCTTCCCGCAGTCTGCGCCACCGGATCTCGCTCCAGCTTCCGGGCCTGGGCGGAAGGGCATCCGCACGGGAGCTTGTCCTTGCCGCCGATGGCGTCGAGCATCGCCCGGACCGACGGGCACGCGGCGGGAGCGGACTCGTCGCGCCGCGCCAGATGCTCCTGCACGGCGTCCTCGTCATACGGCGCGGCCTCGCGCACTTCGAAACTGATGGCGCCCTGGGGGCATTCGCCGAGACAGTCGCCCAGACCGTCGCAGTAGTCGTCCCGCACCAGTTTCGCCTTGCCGTTCACAAGCTGGATCGCGCCCTCATGGCAGGCATCCACGCACAGGCCGCAGCCGTCGCACTTGTCTTCATCGATCTTGATGATCTTGCGGGTAACCAGTGTGCTCATTATCTCTCACCTCGCCGGGTTGTTCCTGACTGTCTGCATCTTACCCGGCGGGGCGACTGGGTACTTTGACCTGAGTCAAGGCGGAGGAAAAGGTGTGCGGGAAGGTGGGCCGGGCGGGTGGCATCGCGCTCCGCTGCCGTCTGCGGTGCGGGTGCCCGTACCCGGTTCGGCCAGGGTGGGGCCCATTCGCGTAGGCCGACCGTCTCGATCGGCGGCGTGGTTGTTACCCCATTCGCGTAGGCCGACCGCCCTACAGACGGCGAAAACTCCCGAGCGATTACCCTCGCGCATCCCGCGCGACCTGCATTGCCTCGTCCAGCAGCGCCCGGGCCCTGCGGGTGGTATCATGCTCCGCGATGAACCGCACGATCGGCTCGGTATTGCTCGGTCGGACATGGACCCAGGAGCCGTCCGCGTAACGCACGCGCACCCCGTCGTCGTCGCGCTTGTCTTGTTCGGGCACATCCGCCGCCAGCAGACGCCTGAACACCGCCTTGAGGACCTTGTTCTGCTCACGAAGCGACTCGAACCGCATGCTGTCTTTCACGATGGCGCACGGCGGCAGGACGCTCCTGCGCCAGTGGTCCAGAAGCAGGCGCTCATCGTCAGGTCTGGGCAGATCGGGCCTGTCTTTGCGCAGTTTCCAGCGCGCCAGGCCTTGCAGGATGAGCGCGATGGAGTTGATGCTGTCGCGACAGTACTGGTTGCGGCCGTCGATGATCCCGCCGCCGCCCTCGCCACCGAAGGCGAAGACGTCCGCGCCAGGATGTTCACGCCGGGCGTTCTCCAGGAGTTCCCGCAGCTTGAGCACCACGTTCACTTCGCCCACCGGTGAGCGGTCGAAGTCGAGCTCGTACTCAGCGGCAATCTGTTCGATCATGCGACTTGTCGAAGTATTGCAGGCCATGACCACGCGCTGCCCGTTCTCGCGGGCCTGGGCTGCCACCGATGCCGCGCCCAGTGCCAGGGTGTACTCCTCGCCGATGGCCTTGCCCCGCAGTCCAGCTTTCCCGGGTACACAGGCCGCGATGGACACCCGGTCGGCGTCGGGGTCCTGGGAGAAGCCGATGTGATAGCCAAGCTCCGCCACCCGCGCCGCAAGCTGCTTCATGTGCTCCGGCACGGGCTCGGGCTTGTGGGCGAAGCGGCCCGTGGGCTCACCGTTCATCACGTCCACCCTCAATACGCCGAGACGGGTGAGCAGGTCTTCAGTACAAAGGCATCCGGCGCCGTTGTTGCAGTCGATGACCACTTTCAGACGCGCGCTGCGAATCAGGTCGCAGTCCACAAGGGATGCGACGCGCTCGATGTGCTGCTCAATGGCCCCGCTGGCGCACTCGATCGCGCCGATCTTGTCATACGCCACGGTCGAGAAGCCCCTCGTGCGCCAGGCCGCGATGATCTCTTCTGCCTGATCGGGGAACAGGATAATGCCGTCGGGGCGGTAGAACTTCAGGCCATTCTCGTCCTCCGGGTTATGGCTGGCGCTGATGTAAACGCCGCCGGAGAGGGTGTCATTGAACCGGATCGCGGTCTGGAAGGCGGGCACCGGAAGGACCCCGAAGTCCACGACATCGCGGCCGCCCTGGCATAGTCCGGCAACCACCGCGCCGCGCAGCATTTCGCCGGTGATGCGGGTGTCGCGGCCCAGGGCGATACGGCGGCCGGGCGCCCAACTTGCGAAAGCCCGGGCGAAGTCCAGGGCGACCTGCACGGTCAGCCCCTTGCCCACCACGCCGCGCACCCCCGAGATTCCCACCTTCAGATCGAGATCGCCTGCCACTGTCGCCAACTCCTAGTCCATTGGTGTGTCCCACATCGCCGCGTTCGGGAAGGCCCATGGGCCTCCCGGCACGAATACGAGTGTACACCATACCGGGCCGGCGTCAATGCGCCCGGCGGAGGATGACCCACGTGCTGACAAGAGCATCTGCTCTGTGCGTGACCCTTTTCGCACTCTGCTGCCTTGCCCCGTGCGCCGACATCAGCTGGACCAACTTCGGACCCGGCGGCGGCGGGTGGATCCAGTCCATCGCCTGCGACCCGCGGGACCCCAAGGTGCTCTACGTGGGCTGCGATGTGGGCGGGTTCTACCTGTCCACCGATGCTGGACAGTCGTGGCGTATCCAGAACCAGGGGCTCAACGACGCCTTCGTGGAGTGCCTGGCGGTGCACCCAGAAGACAGCAAGGTTATCCTGTTGGGCATGGAGGGCGGTGTTTTCAAGTCCACCGACGGCGGGAGCACCTGGCAGTGGAAGCGGCAGGGCTTCCCAGAGCCTCAGCGGTACGCCTTCTCCGCACCCATCGGAGGCCTGTGCTTCGACCCCACCGATCCGAATACCGTCTACGCGGGCATCGGCAGGCCGCGCTGGCAGAAGGACGGCAAGGGGCGTATCTACAAGAGCGCTGACTGTGGCGAGACCTGGGCGCTGGTGACGCCGGAGGGGATGCTTCCCGCCGATGCAATCATCTGCGACATCGAGGTTGCGCCGGACGGCTCATGTGTGCTGGCGGCCTCGAGTCGCGGGGTGTTCCGAAGCGAGGACGACGGCGCGACATGGACTGACTCCAGTTCCGGTCTGGAGCATCCGCATGTGCTGGAGCTGGCCATTGCGCCCTCAGACCCGCGCATCGTCTACTGCACGCTCCAAACCACGGCGCGAGATGATGAGCCCTGGAACGGTGGGGTGTTCCGCTCGGATGATGGCGGCAAGACCTGGACCCGGCGAAGCAATGGGCTGGAGCAGCGCGTGGGCGCCCGGGACAAGCCCGCGCCCATGAACTCCATCTACAAGGAAATCGTGGTGGATCCGCGCGACGCGAATGTAGTCTACGTCGGCAGCCCGTCGTGGGTGAGCGCGGGGGTGTTCAAGAGCACAGACGGCGGGATGACCTGGGCGCGGAGCAGTTGGCATTTCGGCGACCGGCACAACATGGATCGCGGCTGGATCACCCAGTGGGGCCCGAGTGTGGAGTGTCTGGCGATTTGCCCCGCCGACCCGGACATGCTGGTGTTCGGAACCTCCGGCCACGTATACCTGACGGAGGATGCGGGGGAGACCTGGCAGCAGCGTTACTGCCGACAGTTCGAAGACGGACGCTTCACCGGCACCGGGCTGGAAGTCACCTGCATGTTCGACGTGGTGCTTGATCCGGTTGACCCCGCGCGCGGGTACTTCTGTTTCTATGACATCGGCCTTCTCATCAGCGACGACGGCGGCAAGACTTTCCGCCGCGGCGTCGAGGGCATGAAGAACTCGGGCAACTGTTTCACCGTGGTGGTGGACCCGGCGAACAGGAACAAGCTCTGGGCCTGCACCGGTCAGTGGGGGTCGAACGTGGGTGACGTCTGCCGCAGTGCCGACCGCGGCGCGACCTGGACCGTGGTGGGCAAGCCGGAGACCGGCCTGCCCGTGGGTCAGACGCGCTCCCTCGTGCTGGACCCGGTCTCGCCGGAAGGCTCCCGCACGCTCTACGTGACCTGCGGCGGCCACGGGATATTCAAGAGCGTGGATGACGGGCTGACGTGGAACCCGATCAATGCCGGCCTGCCGGAGAAAGCCGTCACGCAGCCGTGCCGCCTGGTGATGAACCCGGCGAACCCGAAGCACCTGCGGGTCGCATTGGGCGGCAATCCACCCAGCGGCGCGGGCATCTACGAGACGACGGACGCCGGTGCCAATTGGGTGAAGGTGAGCGGAGATGCGCCCTTCGGAGACACCAAGGACTTCGTGGCCGATCCACGGGATTTCGACACGCTGTACGTCTGCCAGCGTGAGAAGTTCGAACGCGCGCTGGACCCGCCGCAATTGCTCCCCGGCGGGCTGTTCAAGAGCACCGACGGCGGGAGGACCTGGGCGCGCATCCATGACTACCACTTCACCAACTGCGTCGCGGTCAGTCCCGCCGACAGCCAGGTCCTGTATGTCGGGACGACCGACCACCCGTACCACGACGCCAACATCGCGCAAGGCGTGCTGAAGTCCTCGGACGGCGGCGCAACCTGGCAGCAGGAGATCGAGGGCATGACCTGGCCCAGTGTCTCGTGCATATCCATCGACCCGCGCGATCCGTCGCGCATCTTCGCGGGTGTGGGCGGCAACGGCGGGTTCGTCGGGATCGACCGCGCAATCCAGGCCCGGTAGACAGGGCCGGCAATGATGGCTCGCTGGAGGCAGACAATGATCCGCGCAATGCTGATACTCGCAGGGGTGCTCCTCATGGCCCCGGCTTTCGCGCAGGACAACTTCGTCTGGACCGTCGACGACTTCTCGTCCGGTGACCTGAGCGCCTGGCAGAGCAGCATGTCACCCGAATACTACCGGGGCGGCGAAGGCCAGAAGGGGCTGGAGATCATCGACGATCCGGAGCGCGGCCAGGTGCTTCGCTGTGACGTGCGGTACGTGGACGACAAGACCAGCGAACCGTGTTTCATCACCCGGAAACTCACGCCCCAGCCGGGCAAGCTCGACGTGGTCGGGGTGCGCTTCCACGCGAAACTTACCGAAGCCGCGATTGCCCCCGAAGGCGGGTTCAAGGTGCGCCTGCGCACTTCGGACACCGCTTTCACGGATTACGACGTGCAGGAGCAACTTGGCAGGCCTTTCCCGGTGGGCGAGTGGGTGGCGGTCAGCCTGGACACTGGCATCGGCCCGAACGTGCGCAACATCTGGAACGACGTCTTCGGCACGATCCGGGAGATCACGTTCCGGCTGGATGACATCGACGACCGCAACACCCAGTTCGCCCTGCTCCTGGATGACGTGCAGCTTGTGTTGAAACAGCCCGCGCAGGAGCAGTCCTACGAGCCGAGACAGTCAGAGCGCCCGGCGCATGAAGGCGTGCGGGTTCTGCTTCTCAAACACCGGGCCGCGGGGTACTACGGTCTGGAGGAGGCAATTCGGCAGGTGTACCCGGAGGCGCAGATCGACACCTGCCACTACCGCGGCTTGCACTTCGAGTTCTTCGACTTCCCGCAGACCCGGCAGGACGTGCTCGGGTATGACTTGATCGTGCTGCTGAGCATCGACCCCTTCGTGATGACCTGGGAGCAGGCGACGTGGATTGCCGACGCGGTGGTCTCGGGCAGCAGACTGGTGGTCTTCGGCGGGCCGGTGACGCTCACTGCGTCCAGGGACTTCAAGGCGCCGCTGAAGGCGGTGCTTCCGGTGACCTTCGAGCCCGGCGCGAAGGCGCTGCCCATGAACAAGCCACCGGTGGCGGGGGAAGCGCACTATCTCAACGCAGGGCTGGACCCGGCGGGTCTCGGCACTGTAATGGAGATGCAGGACCTGCAGCCCATCGAGGGCGCAACGGTTCCCTGGACCGCCGGGGACAGGCCGCTGGTGATCACCGCGCCCATGGGCAGGGGCGTCAGCACGGTGGTGAACACCTGGGTCCACGCGGCGAACTCAGCCACCGGGGACTTCTTCACCTCAACCCTTTCGGATGACTTCCTGCGGGCGCTGGTGAAGTTCGGGCCTGCGAGAACCATGCCCGCGATTACCGACCTGAAGCTGCCGCCGCTCACGGTGACGGGCGCCGCAGAACTGGCCGTCGTCGCGACGGTGTCGGGAGCGCAGCGGGAGTTTCCGGTCTCGGTACCCGCGCCGAAGCAGGCGGAAGAGAAGCATCCCTTCCTCATGGCCGCTCCCGCGCCGGACGGCGGACGGGAGGTGCGGGACTTCGAGATCACCGTACTGCACCCGCTGGACCTGCGGATTCTCTGGACCCGGGGCAAGTACACCTTCGCGCCGGGAAGCCCGGTGGAGTTCACCGTCGACGCCCGGCGGCGAGACCTGGCGCGAGTGAGTCCGGGTTCGAGCACCCGGGTGGACTACTCCGAGGGCCGATTCCCCGTGAGTGTGGACAACTTCGTGGACCCCTGGATATACCAGCCCGGGACTGAGAGCGTCATGCACAATCTCGGTGGCGCTGAAGACGTGCAGGTGCAGGAGCGCACCGAGAACCTGTTGCCTCGCTGGAGCGTGACGGGTTTCGCGGTGTGCGCGCGGCCGGCGGAGAACCTGCGGATCGGCGAAGACGGGCGCATCCTGCGGGTGGAGCGGGACATTCAGGCGGACCCCGGCGGCAAGGTGCGGGTGCAGACCCGGTATGAAGTGCTGCAGGACATGCGGGTCAGCCGTCTGCCCCTGAACGTGAGCTTCCCGGTGAGCAACTACGCGGGGCTGAAGTGCACCGCGACCCAGGAGGAGGGTGTGCGGGAGGGCGTTTTGCCCGTGGACACCACCCGGGGCAATCTCTTCAGCGGGCACGGCCTGGACATGACCATCCAGACCCCGGACGGACCCGTGAGGCTGCGTGTGGTCGAGCCCGGCGTTCGGGTCTGGCTGCGGGACCTGCGGCAGTTCGATATGACTACCTTCCGGCTGGAGATCGAGTCGCCCCTGGAGGGCAAGGAAGCGAAGGCCGGCGACACTTACG
>JAGPGE010000311.1 GCA_018056145.1 Armatimonadota bacterium | reverse complement strand
CTGCATCCCATCGATTGCGGCGTGAGCCTGCCAGGTGACCAACAGCACCATCACGACAATGTGCGGCCAGGTCTGGCGCATCCGGCATCGCCTCTCTCAGGCAAGTCGCTGTCCACGGTAATTCGACGCTCCGCGATATGGGGCCTTCCTGACGCGAGGCTATATCGCGCGTAGCGCGGCAGGAGTCCGGGGGACGGTCACGAATGAGTAGGCAGGGGGTGCGTCTGCGGAGAGCCTCCGAAACGCGGATGCTCTCACCCCCAGCCGTGGGGTGTGCGCATCGTCCAGCGCACGGGGCCCCACGGAACCCGGGATCTTTCACGATCAAGTCAGCAAGCGCATGGAGCTGGAGAGAGCTCAGGAGGTGACGGCCATGCGCCGTGCATATTCCAGCCGAATCAACATTCCGGGAGCCCTGGCGTTGGTCTGCCTCACCCTCTCAGCGGCCGGCTGTGCCCGTGCCCAGCCCGAGTACGCTGCTCCGGTGCCCACGGATCCCGAATCCCTGACGGCTGCGCGCGAACGCATGGTGGATGACCTGATCGCCCGGGGGTTCCTGAAGACCGAGCGCATCATCAAGGTCATGCGCACCGTTCCCCGGCACGAGTATGTGCCCCGGGAACTGTGGGCTTACGCTTACGCCGACCACCCGCTGCCCATCGGCAATGACCAGACCATCTCCGCGCCCTCGATCGTGGCGGTGATGACCGAACTGATCGAGCCCCGCCCGGACAGCGTGGTCCTGGAGATCGGCACCGGGTCAGGGTACCAGGCTTCCGTGCTGGCATCCCTGTGCAAGCGGGTCTACACCATCGAGATCGTGCCCGAACTGGGGAACAGGGCCCGCGAGACACTCAAGCGCCTGGGCGTGGAGAATGCCGAGGTGCGGGTCGGAGACGGCTACCGGGGATGGCCCGAACACGCGCCCTTCGACGGGATTATGGTCACCTGCGCGCCCGAGAAAGTGCCGAAGCCGCTCGTGGAGCAACTCAAGGAAGGCGGGCGGATGGTGATCCCGGTGGGCACCGACTGGGGCCAGGAACTGCGCCTGCTCACCAAGCGCAACGGCAAGCTCGAGAGCAGAGGCGTCTTTCCGGTGATGTTCGTCCCCATGACCGGCGAGGTGCAGCAGCAGGCAGACTGAGGCGGCGGGCGCGGATCACTCCAGCCCCAGGCCCGTCACCGCTTCAGTGGGTGTCGCGCCCTCCTTGACCACCATCTTCAGGCCCTGCAGGAACAGGGCTGGATCCGGCGCCTGTATGACATTGCGCCCGAAGACCACCCCGCGCGCGCCGGCGACTACCGCATTGTGCGCGAGCTTCAGCGCATCCGCGGCGGTGGGCAGCTTCTCGGCCCCCAGCGCCAGGACGGGGATCGGCACGGACTGCACCACTTCCGAGAACCGCTCCCCGGTGTAGAAGGTCTTGATCGCGTCAGCCCCGAGTTCCGCCAGCACCCGGCAAGCCACGTAGACCCGGCTATGCAGTTCGTCCGGCGAGAGCCTTCCCACCGCCGCCGGGTAGAACTCGCCCACAAGCGGGATTCCGCAATCGCGCTTCTGAGACGCAATCTGGGCGAAAATCTCCACATTCCGGGCGTCCTGAGTCTCGTCCACAGTGGTGAGTGTGAGTGACGCCAGGCAGATATCCGCGCCCATGGCGAGGGCTTCCAGCGGCGACACCACGGGTGCGGTGCGTGCGCGATCGTAGTCCCACTGCTCGCAGAAGACCGTGCTCCAGTTCAACCGCACCATTGCAAGTGGCGCCCCGCGCCGGCTGAACACGCTACCGCAATGAGCCATCATGCCGGGCGAAAGCAGGATGCCGTCGGCCGCTTCGGCAGCAGAGATCACCCTGGGCAGGTCGATGATTCCCGGCGTGGGGCCGAAGAACTCGCCGTGATCGACCGCAACCACCACTGCGCGCTTGCCTTCGGAAAACAGCTTGTTCAGCCTGAGCCAGTGACCGGTCATTGCCCGCTCCCCTCATATTGCATCGTGGGACGGTAGTTAGACAGCGCCCGGTCCGAGTCCTCCCGCCTGATTGCCGCAACGCAGCATATTGACACGGGGCGGGGCAGGGGCTACTGTTCCACCCGGCGAGCTCAGACCCGCGCAGCCCGTCAACCGACGCCACTTCGAACTTCCGAGGTGGCTTTCGTTTTCGCTGCTGAACAGCCCACGACATCGACACGCACAACGCGGCGAGGACAATGGAAAGCCAGAAGCTATCCCAACAGAAGATCGCCCACGCCCTGCGGCATTTCGTACTCTGTGGGGCCCTTTGGTCGATCTACGGGCCGAACGCCACGGTGGCCGGATCGTTGTTCACCGGCTTCGCCTCCGAGATCGGCCTACAGGAAGCGCAAATCGCGTTCCTCGTCAGCCTGTCGTCCCTCGCTGGCGTCTCGCAGATGCTCAGCTTCTACGTGACCCGCCGAATTCGCAATCGCCGGCTGTTCATGGTCACCATGGGGCATCTGGAGATCACCGCGGCCAGTTGCGTGGTGCTTCTCGCGCTGGCGCGGCCCGAACTGCGGTTCATCGGCGTCAGCGTTCTGCTGGTCAGCGCGTATCTTATCGGCCACACCGTCAGCCCCATGTTCAGCTCATGGCTGAGCAATGTGCTGCCCGAAGCTGTGCGAGCCACGTACACCGGGCGCCGCATGTTCATCCTCACTGTGACCTCCATGGTCTACCTGTACGCGGCCAGCCAGTGGGTGGACCGCGTTCCGGGCCTGCGGGGGTTCTCACTGGTGTTCCTCGTGGGCTGGATCGCGGGACTTGCGGGCTACTGGCTGCTCCTCGTGACACCGATGCCCCGAATGGAAGTCGACGAGGGGGGCGGCTTCCTGCGCAGTTTCGCCGAGCCCTGGCGCACACCCGGTTTCACCCGGCTCGCGATCTTCGCATCTTCCTGGACCGTGGGCATGTCCATTGCCGGCGCTTTCTACGCCATCTATATGCTCAAGTACCTGGACATGACCTACAGCCGGATCGCGATCTACACCAACATCACCCTGTTTTGCATGGTGGCGGGCTACCTGTCCTTCGGCCCTCTGGCGCAGCGGTACGGTTCCAAGCCCCTCGCGCAGTTGCTCATCGTGCCGGGCATGGCGGTGCCTATCCTGTGGGTCTTCACAACCGCCGAGAACTGCGCCTGGGTGGTGCCCATCGCCTGCGTGCTAAACGGCCTGTCCATCTCCGGCCTTTCGGTAGCGATCAGCAGCCTGCTGTACAAGATCGTCCCCCAGGGCCAGGACAACAGCCCCTACTGGGCAAACTGGACGGGCATGTCCGCGCTTGCCTCGGCTGCAGGCCCCTTCGTGGGCGGCTTCCTGCGCAACCACCTGCCTGCAACCACGGAGTTCGCCGGGATGGAACTCACATCCATCCAGGTCATCTTCGGCCTCGCCGGGTGTGTTTTCGTTCTGCCCATCATCGTCTCCGCGCTGCTCGCGGAATCCGATGCCACCACACCCCTGTATCTGCTCGGGCAGTTCCGGGGAAACCTCCTGAGCTTCGCCTACAATTTCGCGCTGTACACCGTGAGCAAGGAAGACAGCCGGCGGGCGCGCGCGATTCGGGATCTCGGGCGATCAGGGACGCCTCTGGCAGTGACGCCACTGGTGAAGGCCCTGGGCCACATGAGCCCCGAAGTCCGTGCGGAAGCGGCACGGGGGCTGGGAGAGGGGCACTTCCGCGAAGCGGTGGACCCCCTGCTTGAGGCCTTGGAGGACGAGGAGTCCGACATCCGCTCACAGGCAGCCGAGGCACTGGGGAAGATCGGCGACGCGTCCGCCTCCGGCAACCTTCTCCGCGCGCTGCAGGACCCTGACCCGCGCGTCCGGACCAGCGCGGCCATGGCTTTGGGAGAGATCAGCGATCCGGAGGCCTCCCGCTCTCTCCTTTCCGCGCTCCAGGGCCCCTTCGACCGCGACCTGTTCCCCACTCTCGTCGAAGCAGCGACCCATCGCGAGGAACTGGAACTGGTGGAACCGATCCTCGCGGGACTTCCGCGCCTGCACCATCCGGTCGTCCGCATGCAGGTGCTCAACGGTGTGGGCCGGGTGCTGGGCGAGAAGAACCATTTCTACCGGCTCGCTAGCGCCGATGACCTGCAGCGCGCGGCCCTGGGCGAGACCATGATGCAGCGCATCGTCCGGCTTCTTCTGTCTCCGAGGCGTTGTCCCGCAGAGCTCAGACCGGCCATCGCGCGTGCCGCGAGAACCGCCGCGGAAGCCCTTGCCAATGACGAAACCGGGCGCTTCGCAACCGCCGCCCGGGAGATCGCCGACGCCATTCTCGCCTGTGAGACCTGTCCCCCTGTGAGCCGACACGCGGCGCTGGCCATCTGCAGATACCTGGACGCGGGGAACCTCGCGGTGCTGCCTACCGAGGGCGTTGTCTTCATCGTCATCGCTCTGACATCGCTTGGACGCTCGCTGGCCGGCCAGCATCCGCAAGATTTCGCGCGCGGCCGCCGAAGATGACCCACTTACCCGCCCACCCACACGAGGTGACCTGACATGCCCGATGTTGCCCTGACCGATGCTGTGAAAGCGATGGCCCTGGAACTAGGCGCCGACCTGGTCGGCGTTGCACCGTCGGCACGCTACAAGAACGCGCCGCTCATGATGTCGCCCGAGGGGCACCTGCCCGGGGCGCGCTGCGTGTTCGTCATCGGCATCCACCATCCGGACGCCGCGGTGGAACTCGGTGGCGAGGAGAACGGTGAGAACCAGCCCCATCACGCTGGGCCGTACAATATTCAGGGGACCATGAACACAAAGCTGGAGTGCATCTCCTTCCAGCTTGCGCGCTTCATCGAGGATCAGGGCTACAATGTGGTGGCGATCCCCGCCACCAATGTCTGGCGCTTTCGACCCTACCAGGAGGTGGAAGCTAGCTTCGCGCCGGACCTGTCGGATATCCACGCGGCGACTGCTGCCGGGCTGGGGCAGATCGGCTACAGCGGGCTATTCCTGTCGCCGGAGTACGGGCCGCGCCAGCGCTTGTGCTGCCTGGTCACCGACGCTGACCTCGAACCGTCACCCATGTATGACGGCGCCCCCCTTTGCGACCGGTGCATGCAGTGCATCGAGTGGTGCCCCATGGGTGCGCTGGATCAGGAGCTTGGGCCGGAGATCGAACTGGAGATCGGCGGAAAGACCTTCCGCTATGCCAACAAGAACAAGTGGCGCTGCGCGTGGGCCGAGCATTTCGGCCTGAGCATCGACCTGGAGACGCCCCAGGCGGTCACCGAGGACACCATCCTGGAACACCTCGAGATCCACGGCCGCCGCGGAGGCACCGAGGGTTCCTGCCTGCGCTTCTGCATGCCCCCGCACTTGCGCCTGGAGGACCCTGACTTCTGCCGCCCCTTCCGGCGCAGGAGGGTCGGCATTGACCCCGACTGGCAGACCTCGAACCGGCCTGCTTGCCCCGACAGAAACGCCACCGAGAACGTGTACCGCATCCTGTTCGACCATGAGGCAGACATGGCGGCGGTCTGCGGGCTGGATGACTGGGACAAGTTCGGTCTCGATGTGCGCCGGCACCTGCCCGACGCCAACTCCCTGGTCGTCTTCGCGTGCCGCTTCCCTGCGTCGCTGCAGACCCCCGGATCGCCCGCGGACAGCGCCACCCCGGTGAGCCTCGTGGGATCCACCTTGTCCGACTGGCTCGGGTTCATGCAACTGGATGCCTGCCGCTACCTGGAGAGCGTGGGCTACTCGGCGGTCCCCGGGCATGACATCGATCTGGGCAAGGGGGTCATGGCATCGGGACTGGCGGTGCGCTTGAACGAAAAGAACCGCACCGAGACCGAAGCCTTCGGCACCCGGCTGCAGTGGGCATGCCTTGCCACCAGCGCCTACCTGCAGCCGGGTAAGCGGGTGCACCCGGTCAAGCCGGAGCGCCCGTCGGATATGGAGGACGCGCGCCTCAGCCTGGAGGCGGTTCTCCTCGACGAAGGCGCGGATATGGTGGGTGTGGCCGACCCCGCCTGCGTGGACCGGCTTATCGACCAGTATGCGTCCTTCATCGACGAGGCCGAACTCAAGGTCAACGTCGTGGACGCCGGCCCCATGCACGGTCCCGCGAAGCCCGAAAGTCGCCCCGACGAGGGCGCCCGCCTCATGCGGGTGCGCGACCACCTCAAAGGCGCCAAGAGCGTCCTGGTGATTGGCTACCATTTCCCCTTCGGCAACCTGGAGCGCGCAGCCGAACCGCCGGCGCAGGCAGTCGGCCCGTACTCCTACGCCACATACCAAGTGAACCGCTGGCTGCGGTACATGGCGGTGAAAGCGGCGCGGCGGCTGGAGGAGATGGGCTACAGGGCCGCCATCACCACCGACTTGTCGGGCTCCGGCAGTCTCGTGGCCAATCCCCGCGGGCTTCAGCCGGACGCACTGGGAAACCGCTTCGCCGCAACAGCCGCGGGGCTGGCAACCATCGGCCTGCACGGCGCTCCGATCACACCGGAATATGGTGTCACCCAGCGCTTCATCGCGGTGGTCACCGATGCCCCGCTTCCCCCTGACAAGCCGCTGGACGCCGACGACTGGCCCTGCGCACAGTGTGAAGCGCCCTGCGTCGAGGCCTGCCCGGTCATGGCATTGGACGACGATGAGACGGTTGTGGTGGGCTGCGGGCAATACGAGGGGGCCATCGCCCGGTGGGATCGCCTGCGGTGCGAGTTCGCCAAGCGCTACGCGCTGGTCGGGGATGAGGGCCCGAAGTGGGGAGGCCAGAGCACCGATGTCCGTCCCCCGGTGGGCAAGGTCAGCGTGGAAGACATCATGGAGGGCCTCGCGCAGAAGGACCCAATCCAGAAGCACTTCACGTGCATTCTCGAGGGCTGTCTCAAGGCCTGCCAGACCCAGGGGTCCTGGAGAGGCGAAGAGGAAGAGTAGCCGCGGAACCCAATAGCCACCACCAAAGGCGCCCGGTCA
>JAGPGE010000310.1 GCA_018056145.1 Armatimonadota bacterium | reverse complement strand
GGACGCCGGCGACGTCGCGCTCGATCATGCGGCGCGCTTCGAGCCCTACGGCAACCGGGTGTCGCCCGCCGGCATCGAAGGCTATGTAGGAGGCTTCGCGCACAACCACCCCCGCGTCCTTGACGCAGATGTGGGTGTTCGCCGAGCCCAGATCAATGGCGATTTCCTCGCCCCACGGCAGTCGCATACAGTTCCCCGGATCGAGAGGATAGCAGGAGCGCGTCATTGCAGCGAGAACAGCGGTCGCGCCACGAGATGCCCCAGCAGATCTGTGTGACCGCAAGTCCAGCGCAAACCCGAAGATTGTAGCACAGCATGGGCCTGCGTCAAAGGCGTTGGCAGGTGTTGCGATCCCCACATCGCCCACGCGCCGCAGTGTCGCAGGCCGTTGTCGAACCCTCACAGCCCGCTTCCCGTCCTGTAAGGCAATAGCCAGGCCCGGAAGGAGCGGAAATGCTCAGGCCGGCGTTCAGATGACGGACGATTACCCACAAAATCGAGTCCGACCCGCAGGTGTTGACAATCGTCGGGGCTGGAAATGCCGGGGCGACGAGGCATGGAGGTTCCCCCGGCGAGTGCGGACGCGGCTGTGGTTTTGTACTCAGCGGCCGGCCAGGGCCCGAGACACGTGCTCGGCAATGCAGCGCACGGCGGCCACCGCGCGCAGGTAATCCAGGCGCGTGGGTCCCATGATGCCAAGGGCGCCGATGCCCACCTCGGCCGCGACATAGTGCCGGGCCACCAGCGAGCAACTCTGGAGCGAGGTCAAGTGGTGCTCATGGCCGATGGTGACCGACACTTCGGCTGTGCGGGATGCCGGCCGGAGTAGGCGGCGCACGGTGCCGTCGTCATCCAGGGCCCGGACCACGGGTTTCAACTTGTCAAGCGCCTGGTATTCGGGGTAATCAAGTGCGTAAGCGGCGCCATCCACAAACACCTGCTGAGGGTGGTCACCCTCGATGGCGTTCTTGATCTGGTCCAGCAGTTCCTCAGGCACCGTGTTCGCCCCTGAATCATCAACGAGCGTGGAGGGGGAACTCAGGGTGATCGCCGTGACGTCGCGCGAGGTGAACCGCTCGCTGAGTATCCGGCTGATGGCGGCCACTTGGTCGGCGCTCAGGGGCTCGGCGGACTGGAGAATGCACTCATTGCGGCCGCCCTGATCGGTCTCGTAGACCAGGCGCACGAGATCGGCGCTTACAGGAGACAGGCGGATCTGCAGGAGATGAGCGGGCCTTTCCGGCGGCGCCATCAGCAGCGCGGGTGAGCAGGTGAGTTGGGAGAGCATTCGCGTGGCGGCGCGGTAGAGGAGTTGCCCATCGCCTGCGCAGGCACGGCATTCGCTGCGCACCCATGTTTCCTCTTCGGGCTTGATGCTGGCGGGCGGCATCAGACTGTCCACGTAGACCCGGTAGCCCTTGTCCCGCGGAACGCGGCCTGCTGATGTGTGGGGCTGGTGGATGTAACCCTCCCGCTCTAGGACGCACATGTCATTGCGGATCGTCGCGGTGCTTGCCTCAACACCATACTGCTCGCGGACCACGCGGGAACCCACGGGGGCAGCGGTCTCGACATGCTCCTGGACGATCGCCCCCAGCACCATGGCGCGCCGCTCGTTCAAAGGGCATGCTCTCTCAGGGCTCAACGTCGTTCATCTCCCGGAATGATGTCTGTTTCGGCGAATCGTACGCAACATGGCGTTGCGGGTCAAGAGAGACACGGGGCAATTGATGTGAACGGCCGGGCCGGATAGGTTCGGCGCGGCGACCGCAGGCGGTCGTTATGCACCGACGCGCTCCCCCTGTGCGGCCCCTCCGAAGGGAGAAGGACACGCCGAACCGGCCACGCCTCAGTGCGCGACCTGTGGGAAGTCACCCAGCGTCATGCGGTCCGTAAGCCAGAAGCCCTCGGTATGGGGCGGGTTGGCTTCGCGGATGCGCTCTGCCTCGGCCTCCATCTCTTTTCGCGTTCTTCCGAACAAAACCATCTGCGACTCCTGGGTAGCCCGGGCGAGCAGGCCGATATGGCCATAGCCACGGCAGTCCAGGCGGATGTGTGGAGGGGCGCCGAATACACCCTTGTAGTAGTAAACGTGCGGAGTGGCCCAGGGTTCTCCCAGAGATGCAGAAACAGGTTGGCCCGCCTGCCAGAGGGCTTCCAGGGAAATCTCCCCTGTACGCAGGTGGTCGCGGTGGCGGTCATACGGGCCATGGGTGAAGGCGGCGTCCGGACGTACTTCGCGGATGACCTTGATGAATTTGAGGAAGGTTTCTTTGTTGTTCTCCAGGCCCATGTCAGGCGCGCCGATATGGTGGCGGCGGGTGACGCCCATGACCCTGTCGGCCTCGGCCTGCTCCTTGATGCGCATCTGGACGATGCTGTCCTTCCATTCCGGGTGCGGGTAGCCCTCGCAGCCGTCGGTGGAGATGCAGACGTGCACCTCGACGCCCTGATCGGACAGCTTGCGCATGGTGGCGGCCATGGTCATTTCGTCATCGGGGTGCGCACCGAAAACCAGTATGCGGCGGTAGTTCAAGGGGATCGCCTCCTGCGGTTGTGGCAGGTGGCTTCGACGCCGGCATGTCGGTCTCCTGCCTAGAGGTAGCCGGGGTGCGCGGGGCGAACTGGTCTGTGAGCAATTCCGTGTGCCCCAAACGCGAACCCCGTGACGGACACTGGCGTCCGCAAGGCGGGAGACGATGCGACCGGGCAGTCCGGTATCTTTGTGCCTGCACAGTCGCCATGCAACAGGGAGACCCCAAATGCGTACCCTCTTGCCATTGCTGCTGACCCTCGCCGCGACCTGGGCTTTCGCCCAACCGCGGACACTACTGGAGTGGAGCTTCGACACGGACGGCGATCTTGAGGGCTGGAAGGCGGCTAACCACATCACCGGCCTGCGAGTGGAGGGCGGAGCACTCAAGGGCACCATCGCCGACTGGGACCCCTTCGTGACAGGGCCGCGGTTCGAGATCCCCGCGACCCCGTGGCAGCGCATCGAAGCGCGCATCAAGACAGACGCTGACGGCGGCGGCGAGTTCTTCTGGACGAACACCACCGAGAGCCAGTATGGAGGGTTCTCGCCGGGCAAGGAGACGCCGTTCCGGATCAACGGCGACGGTCAGTGGCATACGTACCAGGTCTATCCGTTCTGGCACAGTGAGAAGAAGATTATCCTGCTGCGGCTGGACTTCCCGCGTCCCGCAGAAGCTGACTACGGGAAGAAGACCTTCGAGGTGGACTACATCCGAATCGTCGATCTCGGTTCGCCGGATAAAGTGGCCACCGAGGCCGACTGGAAGTTCGGCGCCAGCACGCTGAACTGGGAGCCGGCGGAAGGCGCGACCGTGGTTGCCACGCCGGAGGGCCTGCGGTTCTCGTCGGGCGACAACGCCGGGTCATACATGCTCAGCCCGGCCCTGCGCTACACGCTGGACGACCGCCTCTGGGTGCATATTGACATGAAGGTGGACAAGGGCACCGCCGGGTATATCCGCTGGGTGTCCTCGGACTTCGGGAACATCCACCTGCGCAAGTTCCCGGTCAACGGCGACGGGAAGTTCCACAGCTACAATGTGAACATGGGCGAGAACCGCGAATGGGCCGGCGATATCCTGCTGCTGAGCCTGCAGCCCACCAATACTGCCGGGGCGACGGCGGTGATCCGGCGGATCGCGGTGACGGAGGAGCCCGAAGGGGTGCCCGAAGTCGAGGTGACCTACGTGGGCCTGGAAGACGCCATCAACCGAGCCGGACGGCCAGCGAACCTGCTGATCAACCTCATGAACCGCGGCGGCGAGACGGCGCGCGGGCTTGCCATTGATTCGCTGAGCCTGCCCGATGGCGTGCAGGTCGCGAGTACGGGTGACTGGCGGCAGATCGAGGAACTGGCGCCCTTCGAACCGGCGACCCACAAGGTGCGCGTGACCGCTACGGGAGCCGTGGATGGAATGGCGTCAGTTAAGCTTGCGGGCGCCGGTGCGCCGGATGAACCTGCGACCGGCCAGGTGGCCTTCACTGAGCCGCTGAATGTGGCGAAGGCGGATTACGTGCCGGAACCGCGCCCGGTGGAGTCGGATTACGAGATCGGCGCCCTATACTTCCCGGGGTTTCCCACCATG
Organism: Armatimonadota bacterium; assembly: GCA_018056145.1. Taxonomy (GTDB): domain Bacteria; phylum Armatimonadota; class Zipacnadia; order Zipacnadales; family JABUFB01; genus JABUFB01. The sequence goes on along the minus strand of JAGPGE010000310.1, from coordinate 2,835 downwards.
GACCGCTGGGACCCGATCCGGCGCGTGTCGCCGGAGCGCAAGCCCGTACTGGGCTGGTATGACGAGGGCAATCCGGAGTGCGTGGACTGGCAGATCAAGTGGGCGGTGGAGCACGGGATCAAGTTCTTCCTGGTGGACTGGTACTGGAGCTCGGGCGGGCGGCACCTGGAACACTGGGTGAAGGCTTTCGAGAAAGCCCGGTACCGAAGTTACCTGAAATGGGCGATGATGTGGGCGAACCACAATGCCCCCGGTTCGCACTCGGAAGAGGACCAGCGGGCGGTCACGCAATACTGGCTGGACAACTGCTTCAACATGCCCGAATACATGCGCATCGACGACAAGCCCGTGGTGGTGATCTGGAGCGTCGCCGGCATGGATCGGGACATGGAAGGCAAGGGCGGCGCCGCGCGGCTACTGGAGATCAGCCGGGAGATGGCCATTGAGGCGGGCTACAAGGGCATCTACTTCATCGCCATGAAGTGGCCCGAGGCATCGACAGACCCGGCGATCATCAAGGATCTGGCCGACAAGGGCTTCGACATGACCAGCATCTACCACTACATGCATCACGGCGGGAAGGCTGAAGATCCGCAGCATTTCCCCTTCGAACTGGTGGCGGATTCGAGCTACGACCACTGGAAGTCCTGGCATGAGGCGAACATTATCCCCTTCCTGCCCAACCTCTCGACAGGGTGGGATTCGCGGCCATGGCACGGGGACAAGTCCACGGTGATCTACGGGCGGACCCCGGAGCTGTTCCGGCGCATCTGTGAGGATGCAAAGCGGTTCGCGGACGAGACCGGCGTGACCCGGATGACACTTGCGCCGCTCAATGAGTGGGGCGAGGGCTCGTACGCGGAACCGTGTAAGGAGTTCGGGTTCGAGATGTACGATGCGGTGCGGGATGTGTTCTGCAAGAAGCCCGCGGAGGGCTGGCCGCTGAACCTGATCCCTTCGGACGTGGGCCTGGGACCGTATGACCTTCCCGAAGCGGTGGCGCGCAAGCGGGATGCCTGGGACTTCTCGGACGGCGCGCAGGGCTGGGGACCCTTCATGGGCATCGGGGCATTCGGGGTGAAGGACGGCGCACTGGAGTTCGTCACCAATTCCCACGACCCGGCCATCGGTATCTCGCTCAAGGGCATCCGGGCGTCGGACTGGACCCACGTACTGGTGCGGATGAAGATCGACAGTCTCCAGAAGCCCGACGAGCAGGCCCAGCTTTTCTGGTCCACAACCACTACCGGGGTCAGTGAGGCTAACAGCGCCAAGGTCAAGTTGATCGGGGATGGGGAGTATCACGACTACCTGATTCCGGTGGGCGAGAGCAGTCGCTGGAAGACGGGGATCACCACCTTCCGATTCGACCCGTGCGGGCACACGAACGCACGTATCGCGATCGATGAGATCCGGCTGGTGAAGCAGTAGAGGGTTAGGCAATGCGGAGAACTCTGAACTGGATAGCCGCACTCCTCGCGGTGGCGTGCATCGCCCAGGGGGAATACGGCGCGCCGGTGATCGCGCCTGCCTTCGAGGGCGGCTTTGGCATCTGGAAGCGGGTTCACGGTTCGGTGACGCTGGACTGGAATGTGGCCCGCTCCGGCCAGTCGAGCTTGCGCATTGATGACGCGGGATCGGTGACTGTCGGGCCGCTGGAGATCGCGGGGCAGAGCTGGCGGCTGTCTTTCTGGATGAAGACCGAGGACGTTGAGCGCGGGCCGCAACCGTGGCACAGGGCCGGCGCGCAAGTGGAGATGCTCGGACCCGACGGGAAGCCGGTGGGGAAGGGGCATTTCGACATCGGCCTCACCCTGGGCACCACCGACTGGACCCGGCATGAGCGGGTGATCTACTTCCCGCCCGAAGATGGCGTGCAGTCCATCCGGCTGATGCTGATGAACTGGAACTGCACCGGGACCACCTGGTTTGATGATGTGGAACTGGTGACCGAACCGATTCCCGGCGTCTATCTGAAGGTGCCGCCACGGGAGCAGGTGGAGAACCAGCCGCCGAGAACGTGGCGAATACCGGCGATCATGCCCCGAGGCGAGTTGCCGACCGAAGCGCGGCGTCCGGGCATCGACCTGCCGGTACACCTCGTGGACATCTCCAGTAGTTGCACCTTCGGGGAACCAGCGGAGATCACGGTCACTGAGGGTGTGGACATCGACCGCGGGTACATGAGGCGGTTCCCTGCCGTGGGCAAGCCGGGACCGGGGCCGGACAGCACACGGTTCGAGCAATACGTCGAGTGGTTTCGCGGCTCGCCGATCCACTCCCACTTCACGCGGTACTGGCTCGCGAACGGTGAGACGGCCGGGGAAATGGTGCAGCAGGTGCGAGTCGGCGGCCAGATCAGCCGGGTGCGGTGGTTCGAAGGCAACCGTCTGGTCGAGGGCTCCCTTGACAGCGAGATCGCTCTGGGACCGGAGACCACAAAGCCCTTCATCATCCTGTCCAATGCGGCGGATGATGCCGGGATCATCATCTTCTACCCGCACCCGTTTGAGGTGCGACGCTGGTATGTTGAGGACTACGTGGTGGAGCGGGAGATTCCACTGCGGGGGCGCCTTTCACCCGATCCCCGCCCCGACGCGGATTTCGTGCTCCAGTACGACTTTGGCGACATCCTGGCAGGCGAAGGCGGATTCTGCCATTCCATCGACCTCACCACCTTCTCGATGGCCTATACAGGGGGCTTCGAGAAAGCGCTGGAGCAGTTCCAGCTTGGGCGGGTGAGTCTGACGCAAGACGCGCTGCCCTTCTCCCCCAAGGAGCCGAGGGGGTACTGGCAGCCGTACATGAGCGACGCGGTGGGCGCCAGGCCGGCGC
>JAGPGE010000309.1 GCA_018056145.1 Armatimonadota bacterium | reverse complement strand
TGTCGGCTGAGACCAGATACCCTTTGAGCATCCCGCGCCTTCCGGTCCTGAGCCCTTGCTTCACAGCCCGCGAAGCGGGCGGCAGCCTATAGCCAGGGGCGGAAGCCCCTGGTTTCCCCCCCCCCACACTGCGCCTTGAGCCCCCGAAGGGGGGCGACAGGCCGTTCCCCGCGCACCCGGATCTGCCGCCGCTTCGGGGCTTGGGGGCCCTTCTCGGAGCCGGAATCCCTCGGCTTCCACCGGGGGCTGTAGGCGGACGGCTCCTGCCGGAGCCTGACCGTACACGGCACAGCCTCACGGACACAGTCAGCTTGACTTGCCGCCCTTGGGCCGGGTAGAATTACCCGATACACTGGTCGTCCCGAGGCGTGTTCCATTGACCTGCAAGCGCTGCCGATCGGCCATGAAACAGACGCGCGGCACCCATCACCGCAGGCGCAAGTTCATCTGTCCGCAGTGTGGGCGGGTTGCCATGCAGGAGACAAACGCCAAGCGCAGAGCGCAGGCATAGCGGGGCATCACGACATAACCGGCCCCCGGCTTTCACAGGAAACCCGCTGAGATGAACCCGGCCGCCACCGATTGGGTACTTGCCGTTATTGCCGTCATCGCGCTCGGACTGCTCTGGCAGCAGGTTTTCGCGATGACCGGCGTGCTCTGGTGGGATGCCCCGGGTGACGTGCAGAAGGTGCCCCGGCCCGCGCCGCCGGTGATCGAGCCACCAGACACGGACTGGGTGGACCTGAAGGCCTACCTGGGGACGCACCCCGTCTGGCGGCCGTGAACTTCCCTGAACCAACCCAAGGAGACAGACCAATGCCGGCTGATGGCGTTGTGACAATCATCGGCGCCGGCCTCGCCGGGGCCGAAGCCGCCTATCAGGCCTCGCGCCTGGGCGCCAGGGTGGTCCTGTACGAGATGCGCCCGGGCACGATGACGCCTGCCCACAAGACGGGCAAGTTCGCCGAACTCGTCTGCAGCAATTCCCTCAAGTCCAACAGCATGGATCGCGCCGGAGGGATCCTCAAGGAGGAACTCCGCCGCCTCGGGTCCCTGATCCTGCGCTGCGCCGACGCAACCGCGGTTCCGGCCGGCAGCGCTCTTGCCGTGGACCGCGAGCGCTTCGCGGACATGGTCACCGCCGCCATCGAGAGCGACCCGAACATCGAAATTCGCCGCGAGGAGGTCACCGCCGTGCCTTCCGAAGGCATGACCATCCTCGCAAGCGGCCCGCTGACATCCCAGCCCCTGGCCCGCTCGCTGTTCAGCATCACCGGCCAGAAGTACCTGTTCTTCTATGACGCCATCTCACCGATCGTTGACGCCGAGTCCATCGACCGGGACAAGGTCTTCCTGGCTTCCCGCTACGGGAAGGGCGAAGCGGCCTACATCAACTGCCCCATGTCCGAGGAGCAGTACAACGCGTTCTACGACGCGCTCATGGCCGCCGAGATCTCGCTCCATGCCGACGTGGACCCCAACGAGCTGTTCGATGGCTGCCTGCCCGTGGAGGTCATCGCCTCCCGGGGTCACGAGGCCCTGCGTTTCGGCCCGATGAAACCCGTGGGTCTCATCGACCCGCACACCGGCCACCAGCCCTACGCCGTGGTCCAGTTGCGCGCTGAGAACCAGGAACTGACCATGTACAACTTGGTGGGCTTTCAGACATCACTGAAGTGGGGCGAGCAGGCCCGGGTCTTCCGCATGATCCCTGGCCTGGAGAATGCCGAGTTCCTGCGCTACGGGCAGATTCACCGGAACACGTACGTCAACGCGCCCACACTCCTGAAGCCGACTTTTCAGTTCCGCAGCCGCGACGATCTCTTCTGCGCCGGGCAACTCACCGGCGTTGAGGGGTACATGGAGTCCACCGGCGCCGGGCTCATGTCGGGTATCAACGCCGCCCGCATGCTGGCCGGGCAGGAGCCCATCTCCCTGCCCCGCGAGACTGTCATGGGCGCCCTTGCCCACCACATCTGCAACGCGGACCCCGAGAGCTTCCAGCCGATGAACGCAAACTTCGGTGTGCTGCCGCCTGCCGACGGCCCGCGCAAGATGAGCAAGTCCCAGAAGAAGGAACTGCGCGGCAGGGCCTGCCTGGATGCCCTCGATGAGTTCATCCGCGAGACAGGGTTGCAGGTCGGCTGAACAGAAGCCGGGCATGAGGAACAGAGGTGGAGGGAAAGTGACCGGACAGACCGGCGGCGTTCAGGCGCTGGACGGCTTCCTGGACTACCTCGTGCACGTCCGGCGCGTGTCGCCGAATACTGCCGAGGCCTACGCGCGCGACCTCCTCGACTTCACCGAGTTTCTCGAGCACCTCTGGGGCCCCCCCCGCGCCTGTGACTGGCCCGCGGTCGATTACACGGTGGTGCGCAGCTATCTGGCTCATCTGTCGCGCCGGGCCCTGGAAAAAACCACGGTCGCCCGGAAGCTAACCGCCCTGCGCGCGTTGTTCAGGTATCTTGTGGCTACGGGCGACGTGCAGGCCAATCCGGCGGCCCTCGCGGCATCGCCGAAGAAGGCGGCGCACCTGCCGGAGATCCTGCACGATTACGAACTGGCGGCGCTCCTGGAGACGCCCGATACACAGACGCCGCTGGGGATACGCGACAGGGCGATTCTCGAGCTTTTCTACGCGACCGGGGTCCGGCTTTCCGAACTGCATGCCCTGAACGTGGACGATCCGAGGTTCGAAAGCCGCTCCATTCGGGTCCTGGGTAAGCGCAACAAGGAGCGCCTGGTCTTTTTCGGCGAACCCGCGGCGGACGCATTGCGCGAGTATCTTGAGTCAGCCCGTCCCGTCCTGCTGGCAGCGCGTGTCGGTGCCGGCGAAGAGCCGGCGCTGTTCCTGAACCGCTTCGGCGGCCGCCTGTCGAAAGAGGGCATTGCGCGGCGCGTTCGCCGCCATGTGCTGGACGCAGCGGTGATGCACCGCGTTTCGCCCCATGCTCTGCGGCACACGTTCGCGACCCACCTGCTGGACAATGGCGCCGATCTGCGGGCCATCCAGGAGCTTCTGGGTCACGTGAATCTCGCCACAACCGGCATCTATACGCATGTCAGCGCCGAGCGCCTGCGGCGAAGTTACGACCAGGCGCATCCGTTAGCGGATCGTCAAGAGAAGTGAAACACGGCCGGGCGCTGGTCCGGTCAGGGGAGACAGCCAACCATGAAGGTGCGATCAACCACCGTCCTCGCAGTCCGGCGCGACGGTGTCACGGCAATCGCCGGAGACGGGCAGATCACTGTGGGTGACACGGTGCTCAAGAGCAACACCAGTAAGCTGCGCACTTTGCGCGGTGGCAAGATCGTGGTCGGGTACGCGGGCGCCGCCGCCGATGCGCTGGCCCTCTTTGAGCGCCTCGAAGCCAAGCTCGATGAGTACTCCGGCAATGTGCAGCGCGCCTGCGTTGAGCTGGTGAAGCAGTGGCGCATGGACAAGGCCCTGCGGCACCTCAACGCGATCCTCATCGTCGCCGACAGGGATAACCTGCTTCTCGTTTCGGGAACGGGAGATGTCGTCACACCTGATGATGATGTCATCGGCATCGGTTCGGGCGGTCCATTCGCCCAGGCCGCTGCCATCGCCATGCTGCGCCATACGAAGATGGGCGCTGAGAAGATCGCGCGCGAGGCCCTGGCCATCGCCGCGGATATCTGCATCTACACCAACGACCACATCACCGTGGAGGTCCTGAAGTGATTGAGGGCGAGCTGACACCCCGGCAGATCGTGGAAGAGCTGGACAAGTATATCATCGGCCAAGATCAAGCAAAGCGCGCGGTGGCCGTGGCCCTGCGCAACCGTGCCCGCAGGCGGCAGGTGCCGGACGACCTGCGCGATGAGATCATCCCGAAGAACATCCTGATGATCGGGCCCACCGGTGTGGGTAAGACCGAGATTGCCCGGCGCCTTGCGAACCTCGCCAACGCGCCTTTTATCAAGGTTGAGGCCACCAAGTTCACCGAAGTCGGCTATGTGGGTCGCGACGTGGAATCCATCGTCCGTGACCTCGTGGACACCGCCTACCACATGGTGGAGGAGGAGTATTTCGAGGACGTCTGGGAGGACGCCGAGCGCCGCGCAGAGGAGCGTCTTCTTGAGGCGCTCTGCGGGGCAGCCCGCGACCAGGAACCGCACGAACCGCCGAAGCTGTCCAATGAGGGCATCACCGATCTGGCTACCCTCGAAGAGCAGCGAAAGCGCGCGGAGCAGCTGCGCGCCCAGCATGAGCGGGTGCGGCAGTTCACCCAACGCCGTCTGCATGACCAGGAACTCGAGGACGAGCAGGTGGACATCGAGGTCGAGGAGAGCAACTGGCAGACCATGCAGGTCTTCTCAGCCGCGGGGCTCGAGGAGATGGGCTTCAACATGCAGGACATGCTCGGCAGCATGTTCCCCACGAAGAAGACCACCAAACGCATGACCGTCGCTGAAGCCCGCCGCGTGCTCACGTACCAGGAAGCCGAGAAGCTCGTGGATCAGCAGGAAGTGGCTCGCGAAGCATTGGAGCGTGTGGAGGAAAGCGCCATCGTCTTCCTCGATGAGATTGACAAGATTGCCGGGCGCGAGGCCGGGCATGGGCCGGAAGTATCGCGTGAGGGTGTCCAGCGCGACATCCTGCCCATCATCGAAGGCTCCACGGTGATGACCAAGTACGGCCCGGTGGACACTAGCCACATCCTGTTCATCGCCGCAGGGGCTTTCCATGTCTCCAAACCATCCGATCTAATTCCCGAGCTCCAGGGACGCTTCCCGATCCGCGTGGAGCTCAATAGCCTCACCGAAGAGGACTTCTGCCGCATTCTCGTGGAGCCCGAGAACTCCCTGGTGCGCCAGTACACCGCTCTGATGCGCACCGAAGGCGTCGAGCTGGAGTTCACCGAGGACGCGCGCAATGAGATCGCCCGCCTCGCGCGGCAGGTGAACGAGTCCGCTGAGAACATCGGCGCGCGCCGGCTGTACACCATGATGGAGAAGCTGCTGGAGGAGCTGTCCTTCGCCGCGCCAGAAGTCGGTGAGCAGCGCGTGGTCGTGGATTCCGCCTACGTTCTGGCCCAACTCAAGGACGTGGTGGCCGATCAGGACCTGAGCCGCTACATGCTTTGAGGTGGCGCCTGCCCTGCGCCACCGGGGGATGGCGATCATGTCGAGAAAGGCATCGGGGCTGGCCTTCAACCTGCTATGCGCCGCGCTCGGGCTGCGCGACCGTCTCCTGCCGCCCGAGCGGGTGCTGTATGAGGCGGAGATTCGGCCAGGCATGACAGTGCTCGACTACGGGTGTGGCGCAGGGTCCTTCATCCTGCCCGTTGCCGGGCTGGTGGGGGAGAAGGGCACGCTCGTCGCTCTGGACGTGAACCCTCTCGCCACCGACCGCGCCGCACGCCTCGCCGCTGCCAATGGTCTGTCGAATGTTCTGACAATACGATCGGAGTGCTCGACAGACCTGCCGGGCGGATCAGTTGATGTGGTCCTGCTGTACGACGTCCTCCACCGCCTGCGACCACCGGCGCATGTTCTGGCTGAACTACACCGGGTTCTCAAGCCCCACGGCAGGCTGTCGCTGAGCGATCACCATATGAAGCCCAAGGCTATCGTACACTGCGTCACGGAGGCCGGTCAGTTTCGTCTCGCGCGCCGCGATCGCTACACGCACACCTTCGTCCCGGTGCATGAGTGAGCCTGGCTCATCTCATTCATACACCCGAACCTGGTAGACCCGTGCCCCGAAGCCGTCGCCGTTCATTGCGAGAACCCGCAGCCGCAGTCGCGCCGCCTCCACTGGCTCGAACCGGTGCTCCCGCACCCGCCGGTAGTTCCCCTCCACCTGCGCCAGCGTCCGCCAGTCTCCATCGACCAGCGCCTCAAGCGCATAGTCCCGCACGCACATGTCGGATACGCGCTTGCCCATATGCCACGGGTACTCGGCGCTCTTGCGGTGGAGCGTGTCGAATACGATTACGACCCGCGACACCCGCACCGGGTCATCCCACTCCAACTCCAGGTTCTGCGGCAGACCGTCCTGCGGCCGCGACATCCACATGTTCGTCGGCCCTCTGCTGAACCGCCGGTGGAACCCATTCGAGATCTGCTGCGCTTCGCCCACCATTGGCGCGGGATGCAGCCGGAACGCCGCCATGCACCCGACGCGCTTCCACTGCGGCCCCTGATGGCTGTGCTCGATCATCTCCGCGATCTCGCAGCTTTCCTGCGACGCCGCCCAGAGGATTCCGGGGTTCTCGCCGACGGTGATCAGCACCCGGTCGTCATCGGACGCCGGGTCTTTCGCCCCGATCTTGAGGCCTTCAAGCGGGATCTCCTGCCAGCCCTTATGCCCTGCCGGCACGGTCACCGAGCCGCGCCAGATTGTCTCCAGCGACTGGTCTCGCAGGTCCTCCCAGCCGTACAGATGGAAGTCATCCAGGCCCTTCCATCGAGGCTCTCGCCTGGATCGCAGCACCGTCACCAGCAGCGTTTGGTCCTCCCCCGACGCATTCCGCAGGTACATCTCCGCCGCCCGCGGGCGTTCCGGCCAGTCGAACAGCATGATGCCCGCGGGAGCGATGAGCGGGATGAACTGCCCAGGCTCCTGCGCGTTGAAGGTCACCTCGCTGGTCGCCGTGATCCGTGCTCGGCGGGCCAGATCAGCGCCCGGCTCGGCAGGCACACAGAGGACGGTGCCGTCCGTGTCGAGGATCGCTTGACGCAGCCTTCCCATTTGCTCCTGCCCGACCTCACGGGGTGTACAGGACAGCTCGCAGCAGATTGCCGCCGCATGCCCGATTGCCTGGCCGATGGCGGCTCCGCTGCCCATGATGCGCGTGCTTGAGTGCGCCAAATGGGTTGCGCTGATGAGCCGGCCGCCCATGAGCAGGTTGTCGATGTTCCGCGAGTAGCAGCACCGGTACGGGATCCCATACTGCGGCGGAATGCTGATGCCGAAGATATTGCTGCCTTCACC
>JAGPGE010000308.1 GCA_018056145.1 Armatimonadota bacterium | reverse complement strand
CTGCTACGTGGGTCCGACGCAGGCCTTCATCCTGCCCGACGGCGCTCAGTACTGGTGCGGGGGGCATGCCACCTGCCGGCCTGAACCGGTCGGTAATGTGCTGGAAGCCTCCGTCCAGGAGAACATCGCGCGGAAAGTCGGCCAGATGCGCGACCTGCCCGGAACGCAGTGCGTCTCCTGCCCCGGAGCGACCCAGGCCATCAACCAGTCCGTGGAGAACGCCCTGCGCGAGCTGATCCGCTCGTGGCTGAACCCGCCCTCGGATGAGCAACAGCCGCGGGCCGCCGCGACCGAACCCGATGCGAGCGCCTTCGAGTAGCATTCACCAGTCCCGCGAGTCCGGCACTTCCAGCCACGCCGACCCGTGGGTGATCGATTCCTGGCTCACCAGACCCGGGAGTGTATAGTCCATGGCGATGTCGATTCCGATGGGCGGCTCCTCACCGTTCGTGATCGCGTCCACGAACTCCGCGACCTCCCAGTAATCCCCGCCCCAGTGCCCGGACTTCAGCGCCTCTTCCGGCGGATTGAGCCACTTGTCGGGCAGGTGGTCCTGCTCAAGCTCGGACAGATCGTGCCAGGCCGGTTCATCGCCATGCAGGGCGCGCAGCCAGATCTTGTGCTGATCCGCAGGCCCGCGCGGAGCCTCATAGCACCCGTCGGTGCCCTGCAGCGAGTAGTATGTCATGCAGTGCGGGCGGTTGGACAGCATGTCCACGCGGATCTCCACCAGCCCGCCACCGGACAGCCTGCAAAGCATGGTGATGCTGTCCTCGTTCTCGTACTCATCGCCTCGCGGATCCCGGTAATGGTGGCCCGTGCCGACACACGCAACGCTGACCACGCGCTCGCCGAACCACTGCAGCACCGGCCCCAGGCTGTGAGTCGGATAGGTGCAGCCGTTGACCCCAGTCTGCCACTTGCGCCGCCACTTCGTGATCTCGTTGAGACCCTTGAGTTCGTGGATATACGCCCCCTCACCGAAGTACAGGTCGCCGAAGAGACCCTTCCGGGCGAGTTCGCGCACCAGCACATTGGTGCGGATGTACGTATAGTTTTCGGCCATCATGTACTTCGCAGAACTGCGCCGGGCAGCACGCACAAGCTCCCGCGCCTCCTCCATGTTCACCGCTGCGGGCACCTCGCACATCACGTGGATGCCGCGCTCAAGGGCCGCGATGCTCTGGGGCGCGTGAAGGGGCATGGGCGTGCCCACCACCACCATATCCAGCCCCGCCTCATCCAGCATGGCCTCATAGTCCGTGTAGACACGCTCCACGCCCTGTTCGGACGCCTGGGTGCGCAGGCCGTCCTCATTCAGATCACACAGAGCATGCAGACAGGTGGCGGGGTTGGCATGGAACGCGGAGAAGAAACTGCTCCCGCGTCCGACGGAACCGACGACGCCGACTTTGAGCGGTGCGGCCATACTTTGACCTCGGGGAATGGGATATCAGAACTCTGCGCGCAGGCCCACCGTACTGGTCGGCGCTACGTCCGGCAGGATATGCTCATTGGGGTACAGGCACCGCCTCCGGGCGGGGCTCGGAGTCAGATGCCAGTCCCCCGATTCGCCCTTCACGCTCGCCCGGCGTACCACTTGCGGTGGAAATCCTCGCCCCGGGCAACCGCGCGCTCCAGCCAGTCCAGATGCTCCGCGTACCACCGCACGGTGGCCCGCAGGCCCTCTTCCCACGGCACCTGAGCGGTCCACCCGAGCCCCGCGATCTTGTCCCCGTTCAGCGGGTACCGCGGGTCGTGCCCCGGCCTGTCTTCCACGTGGCGGATCAGGCTCTCCGGCTTGCCGAGTTCGTCCAGAATCACGCGGATCGTCTCCATGTTGTGCCGCTCATTGCGCCCGGGGATATTGTACGCCTCGCCGGGTATGCCGCAGTCCAGCACTGCGTCGATCGCCCGGCAGTGGTCGCTCACGTGCAGCCAGTCGCGCATCTGCATGCCGTCGCCGTAGACAGGGAGCGGCTCGTCCCGCAGGGCTTTCCAGGTGAACAGCGGCACCAGTTTCTCGGGGAATTGCCGCGGGCCGTAGTTGTTGGAGGGGCGCGTGATGATCACTGGCAGGCCGTAGGTGATGAAGTACGCATGGGCCATGCGGTCGGCCCCGGCTTTCGCGGCGCTGTAGGGGTTGCGCGGGTTCAGGGCATCATACTCCACGAACTGCCCCTGCATCCGGCTGCCATAGACCTCATCGGTGGAGACGTACAGGAAGCGATCCACCCCCACACGCCGGGCGGATTCGAGCATGGTGAAAGCGCCCATGAAGTTGGTGCGCGCCGCTTCCTCGGCCGAGAGAATGCTGCGGTCCACGTGGGACTCGGCGGCAGCGTGGATGACCACATCGGCACCCTCGCAGGCCAGCTCGGCCGTCTTCACATCGCAGACATCGCCCCGCATGAAGCTGAAGCGTGGGCATTCCCGGGCCTGTGCGAGGTTCTCCTCGCTTCCCGCGTACGTCAGACTGTCCAGCACCATGACCTGCGCGTCCGGGCGAGTTTCCAGGAGATGGTCCACGAGATTGGAGCCGATGAAACCCGCGCCACCGGTGACGAGATACCGCATCATGATCGCCTCAGCTCTCCGGCTCCTGCTCTTCATCCTGCGGCCGCAGTGCCGGATGCGTCCAGCTCTCCTTGTTCGACTGCCGCCCGCGCGCGATGCCAAGGCCTCCGGGCGGAACGTCGTCCGTGATCACCGAACCGGCGGCCACGAAGGCCCCTTCGCCGATGTTCACCGGCGCGATCAGCACCGAGTCGCTGCCGATGAACGCGTTCTCTTCGATCACTGTGTGGTGCTTGTTCACGCCGTCGTAATTGCAGGTGATGGTCCCCGCGCCGATGTTAACCCCGGCCTTGATTTCCGCGTCGCCGAGGTAGCCGAAGTGCAGGTTCTTCACTCCGGGCCCCAGCTTTCCGCGCACCACTTCCACGAAGCTGCCCACATGCGAGCCTGCGCCCACCTCGGAATTGCTGCGTATGTTGCAGTACGGGCCGACGATGCTTTGGTCGGCGATGACGCTGTCTGTGACCACCGCGCCCTGGAAGACCTTGACCCCGTTGCCCACCTTGCAGTTGCGCAGTTGGGCGTACGGGCCAATCTCGCAGTCTTCGCCGATCACCGTGTCACCCAGGAGCAGTACGCCGGGGCCGATGATAGTGTCCCGTCCGGCTCTCACCCCCTCATCGGCGTACACGGTGGCCGGGTCCATGAGGGTGACGCCGGACTCCAGCAGGGCCATGCGCGCGCGGTCCCGGGCGATTTGCTCGGCCTGCGCCAGTTGCTCGCGGGTGTTGATGCCGATCACTTCCCGAGAGTTCTCCGCGAGGACCGCCGTAACCACGTCGCCGCCCGCAACTAGTCGCGCGATGACATCCGGCAGGTAGTACTCCCCCTGCACATTGTCGGGCTTGACCTGGTGGAGCTCCTCGAAAGCCCGGCGCGCATCGAAGCAGTAGATTCCTGCGTTGATCTCCTGGATCTGCCGGATCTCGTCGGTGGCGTCTCGGTGCTCGACGATTGCCCGGACGCGGCCATCCCGTGAGCGCACGATACGGCCGTACCCGGTGGGGTCGGCCATGTTCGCGGTGAGGATCGTTGCCGTGGCCCTGCGAGCGCGGTGGGCATCCACAAGGCGCTGGAGAGTGGCCCGGCTCACTAGTGGGATATCCGCGCAGGTGACCAGCATCGTGCCCTCGAAGTCACGCAGGAGATCCTCGGCGCACAGGGCTGCATGCCCGGTGCCCAGCGGCTCCTCCTGAACCGCGAACTCCAGGCGGCGGTCACGCAGCACCTCGTAGATCTGCTCCCGGCCGCTGCCCACAACGATCACAATGCGGTCAGGTTCCAGGGATTCCAGCGGCGCCAGCACGTGGTCCATCAGTGTGCGCCCACACAGGCGCTGCAGGGGCTTGGGGAACTTCGAGTTGAAGCGCTTCCCCTCCCCGGCGGCAAGCACGACGCAGGCGAGAGCAGCCAATTCCAACGACCTCTTTCTGTCGTTTCGGGATTTCCTCCACGCATTCCGCGCGCAGGGGTGTCCACAGTCTTGAACCCTTTGCGCCCCTCGCGGGGTTCCTTGCGAGGGCTTACTGAACCCGGAACACTTGCGTGTCCGGGTATGCGGCAACCCATGCGTACCAGTAGCAGGTGAACTGGGTGGACGAACCGGTCGACGGAACGTTCGCCGAGAACTCCCGGGTGCCGGGTCTCGGGTCCCAAGTGACCTGGAAGCGCAGATTGCCCAACTCGGCACGGAACCGGCGCGGGTCACGGCCGGCAGGCGGTACGAAAGCCGCGGCGGCATCACCCGCCCGGACGCCGAGGACTATGGTCTTTGGCGGGATGCCGCGCAACGCGGCTTCATCGGCGACGGGAACAAGCGTCTCATCCTCCGCCAGCGACGCGTACGGGTCGGTTCCGTAAGGCCTGCCCAGCCCGGTGTTGCGAGACAGCACCATGGTCTTGCGGTGCATCCGCCGCCAATGTGCCCAAGTGGTGCGAGTGACAGGGAACGGGTAGAGCCGGGCTCCGCGCTCCGCGCCGCTGCCGTTGACGCACAGGCCGGTGATTGGGTGCCACAGGCGGCGTTCCGTGCGGTCGTAAATGAGCGCCGCGCCGCGCCAGGCCTTGCCGGAAATGCCGAAGGAGATGCTTTCCTCATTGCCTTTGCGCGAGAAGCCCAGCGCCGCGCCGCTGATGGGATCGTACAGGATGCCCACCGATAGCCTGTTGACGGTATCATTCACGAGATGGTGCCAGATCAGCACCGAGACCGGCAGGCAGTGGGCCTCCCCCCCGGAACTGACCCCGATGACCTCATCCATTGGGCCAAGCCAAGAGACATCATCACCGGGAATGTACTGGGGTGAGTCGATCGCCGGGATGTCGTCCACTCCCGGCGGCATGTCCATGATCTCGCCCGGTTGTGCGAGACACGTGCGCACATCGAAGAAGGGTGTGGGGTCAGAGCGCGAGGCCATCAGCCACCCGTTCACGGGCTTATCGGGGATCGGGCGCCAGGGGTCTTCGGCTTCTACCGCGGGCGCGGGAGGCGCTACGGGGGCAGCGACCCGCAGCGCGGTCTCATCCAGCAGCCCTGCAGCCCGGCCCACCCATCCAAGCACCAGGGCCAGCCCGAATACGGCGCCCGACAGTCCCCACAGCCAGTTTGCCCGCGGCCTGATCGTCGCCTTCACCCGCCAGTGCCTTCCAGTTGCGTCGTCGCGGCCATACAACGCGCGGGTATTCAGCACCGGGGTCCCGATGTCCTCCCCGCAGGCAGGGGAAAGGGTTGATCCAGACGAACAATCATGCTGGAATGTCCGCCCTCTTCATACCTCAACTGCCCGGGAGGCCCCTCGTGATGGCCTGTCCGTGTCTCTCTTTCCTCGGTCTGCTCATCATCCTGCTCGCAACCTCATACTGCGCGGGCGAGCCGTCTGCACCCTGGGACGGTCCCGCACTCGAGGACACGCCACCCGTGACAGTGCGCTGGGAGGACCCCGCCCAGTCCGAGGTCTTCATCGTGGAAGGAGAACGCTACCAGGCGCGGGTGGCGACGTGGCCCGCGCGCCTGCTGACCCTCAGAGTGGATGGCCGGGACCTCCTCGGGCCGGACGGGATGAGCGTCTCAGTGGTCGGGAAGGATGGTCAGCGTTATTCCGTAGCGCCACGCGGCGCTGTCCCTCCCTGGCAGACATGGCAGGGGCAGGACTACAAGCCCGCCAATAGCTCGCGGGCTCGTATGAACGTCTGGAGCGCTGGGCCGTATTACTGGGATGCGCACCTCATCGACATCCCTCTGATGAGCCAGGAGCAGCTGGGGAAGCTGACAACCAGCCCCGACCGGCCGGCTCTCGCATCCTGGGACTTCGCCGATGATCTCCAGGGCTGGCAGGCCCTGCACAGTTCGGAGATGACCCACGATCCGAAAGGCTTCGCGCGCATGACACTTTCGGGCGAAGACCCCTACGTCATGGCGCCGATCGTGGACATCCCCGGGCAGGTAGAGGTCTCGCTGCGGATGAGAACCCGCAACGGCGGCGGCGCCGCGCTCTACTGGTACTGCAAAGGCGAACCGGGGTTTTCGGGCGAGCATGTGCGCACATTTGGCGCCGTGGGCGATGGTGACTGGCACGTGTACAAAGTAGCTCTGGATGTCCACGAAGCCTTGGCAGGGCTCCGCTTTGACCCGCCCGGATCCAGCGGCGTTGTTGATGTGGACTGGGTGCGCATCGACCGCCAGGAGCCTCCGGATGACTCGCTCCAGCCAATCCGGGGCCACCTGGTCTTCCACGCCCAGCCCGACCAGTTGCGTGTGGAGCTCCGCATCGACGAGGAAGCGGACCCGCGGCTTCCGACCCGGGCGATCGTGAACGCGCCGGGCGCTTCCGGGGAGCCCTCCGATCTGTCCGGGCGCATACTCCTGAACCTGGGCGGAAGCCGTCCCGTGGCTGCCCTGCTTTGCCCGGCCGAATCCTCGCTCGACCCAGCCACCGGAGGCATCGCGAGCGAATTCGCCGCCGGGGCTCGCTCGGTCTGCTGGGTGCTGAAACTCCCCGCGGAGCAGCAGAATCTGGCCGACCTGTTCCGCGATGACCTCGACCCGCTCCCGCCGGCAGCCTTCGATGTGACCGACGGCTACGCGCTGGGCTATGACTACAACGCCGGCTTCTACTCTTTCCTCACGTCCGCGAACAGGGGCGCGTTTAGCTTCGAAGCCTCCTACAAGAACCCCTCGCGCCGGATCGAGACAGGCGTTAGCGTTGCCAATGACCAGTACCCCCGGCGCGTCCTGTGCAAGTTCATCACCGGGGTGGGCAATCTGGAGGCCGCCGTGGTAACGGACCGCTTCGGCTTCCCCCTGCCCACGCCCGCCTTCGTCTGCAAGAACTTCGGCGGCGAGCGGGAGGAGCCCGATGATTCAGCCTTCGGCGACAGCTACGTGCCCCTGA
>JAGPGE010000307.1 GCA_018056145.1 Armatimonadota bacterium | reverse complement strand
GAAATACGGTGCAGTACATAACCAGGAGGGATGTTTGTGGCTATCAAAGTCGGTATCAATGGGTTCGGCCGCATCGGCCGCCAGGTCTTCAAGGCTCTGTGGGAGAACTTCCGCGACGACGTGGAGATCGTGGCAGTGAACGACCTGACGGACGACGCAACTCTGGCGCACCTGCTGAAGTACGACAGCATCTACGGCAAGATGGATGCCTGCATCAAGGTCGGCGACGGGGCGCTGGTGGTTGACGGGGTAGAGGTCAAGAGCCTTGAGGAGCGCGACCCGGCTGCGCTGCCGTGGGGAGACCTCGGCGTGCAGGTGGTTCTGGAGTCAACCGGTCGTTTCACGGATGAGGAGAAGGCTGCCCTGCACCTGCAGGCCGGCGCGAAGAAGGTTCTCATTTCGGCTCCGGCCAAGGGCGACGGCGTGAAGACGATCGTTCTGGGCGTCAATGATGGCGAGTACGACCCGGCGAAGCACAACCTGATTTCGAATGCAAGCTGCACCACTAACTGTCTGGCGCCGATGTGCAAGGTGCTCGTGGACAACTTCGGCGTTGAGATGGGCCTCATGACGACGATCCACAGCTACACCAACGACCAGGTGATCTTGGACTTCCCGCACAAGGACCTGCGCCGCGCGCGTGCCGCCGCGATCAACATGATCCCGACGACCACCGGCGCCGCCAAGGCGATCGGGCTTGTTGTGCCGGAGCTCGTGGGCAAGATGCACGGCTATGCCATGCGGGTGCCGACCCCGACCGGCTCCGTCACGGACCTCACCGCGCTGCTGAGCAAGAAGACCACCGTTGAGGAGATCAACGCCGCGTTCAAGGCAGCCGCGGAGTCGGGCCCGCTGGCGAACGTGCTGGATTACACCGACGAGCCCATCGTCCTCGCGGACATCGTGGGTTCGAAGGCGTCCTGCACCTTCGACGCCGGCTGCACCACTCTGCTCGAGGGCAATTTCGTGAAGATTCTCGGCTGGTACGACAACGAGTGGGGTTACAGCAACCGCACCGCGGAACTGATCAAGAAGATCGGCGACATGGGCGGGTTCTAGTCACCGCGAGCACCCGTCGCAAGATGCTCTCCGGGGCGAGGCCCGCAACTGGCCTCGCCCCGTTTGCTACGCGGTGCGCAGACAGACCCTCAATCATCAGGGGAGAGTGAGACCATTGGCGAAGAAAACCGTTCAGGACGTGAACCTGGAGGGCAAGAAGGTGTTCGTCCGCGTGGATTTCAACGTCCCGCTGGACGGCGCCACGATCACGGATGACACGCGGATTCGCGCGGCCCTGCCCACGCTCGAGGCGCTATCGGGTTCGGGCCTGGTGCTTGCTTCCCATCTTGGCCGGCCCAAGGGCAAGCGCGTGCCCGAGGAGAGCCTGGCGCCATGTGCGGAACGGCTGAGCGAACTCCTGGGCAAGCCCGTCACCTTCGTGGACGACTGCATCGGCGAGGCGAGGAACGCGGCTGTGGCGAACCTCAAGCCCGGCGAAGTGGTGCTCCTGGAGAACACGCGGTTCTACAAAGGCGAGGAGTCCAAGGACAAGGACGAGATGATGGCCTTCGCCAAGGACCTTGCGGCTGGCGTGGATGCCTACGTCAACGACGCTTTCGGAAGCAGCCACCGCAAGCATGCGTCGGTGTACGGAGTGCCCTCCATCGTGAAGCCCGCAGTGATGGGGCTTCTGGTGCAGGCCGAGGTCGAGGCGCTGAGCGCGGTGTACAACGCGCAGCCCGATGGCTTCGTGGTCATCCTCGGCGGCGCTAAGGTGGACGAGAAGATCAACGTGATCCTCAGCCTGCTGCCGCGCTGCGGCAAGATGCTCATCGGCGGCGCGATGGCCTGGGCGTTCTTCAAGGCCAAGGGCATGGAGATCGGAATGTCGTACTGCCCCGAAGGCAGCCCCGAGGCGGCGGAGAAGGTCCTTAGCGAGATGGGGGACCATCTGGACAAGCTGGTGCTGCCGGTGGACGTACACATGAAGAACGAGCAGGGCGATCACTCGATGCTGTTCGCCCCGGCAGACGGCATCAAGCCTGGCTGGGACGCGCTGGACATCGGCCCGGAGACCCGCGCGTTGTTCTCCGGCCTGATCAAGGGCGCGAAGGTGATCTTCTGGAATGGCCCGATGGGTAAGTTCGAGGACAAGCCCTTCGACGAGGGCACGCTGGCCGTTGCCCAGGCTGTCGCGGACTGCCCGGGCTACTGCGTGGTGGGCGGAGGGGATTCGGTGGCCGCAGTGACCCAGATGGGTCTCGCGGACAAGATGGAGCATGTGTCCACCGGCGGCGGCGCCTCCCTGGAGTATATGGAGAACGGCGGCCTGCCGGGGATCGATGCGCTCGAAGACAAGTGAATGAAGACCGAAAGCGCTCCGGGGTGGAGGATGCTACTGCCCCGGGGCGCGCCTTGCCGGGACGACCGGAGCGCGATAGCGCCGCAATCAGACCGAGGGGGTACGACTTGCCATGCGCCGGGGGTTCACGCTCATCGAACTGCTGGTTGTGATCGCGATAATCGCCATTCTGGCGGCGATCCTCTTTCCCGTGTTTGCTCGGGCCCGGGAGAAGGCAAGACAGACGTCGTGTCTGAGCAACCTGAAGCAGCTTGGCCTTGGGATGCTGATGTACGCCCAGGACTATGACGAGTGCACACCCATCGGGTACAGCGGGATCAACTGGTGGAATGGGTCGTGGCGCGAGCGGTTGTTGCCGTACGTGAAGAATTACCAGATCTACGACTGCCCCTCGCGGAGGCTGGGAGTGCCTCCGTCGGGCAACGGCTGCTACGGGATCAACGCGTACATCGGCGAGGCCCAAGCGTTCGTGACGCTGGCGCAGATTGAGGAGCCGGCGCAGACTTTCGGTCTCGGCGAGAACAACGAGGGCGACTGGGTTATCGAGCCCTCGGACGCCTTCGTGAATCCGCCGCCCTTCGACCTTGGCGCGGGACGGGTCGCCGCGCACCATAACGAGGGCGCGAACTTCGCTTACATGGACGGTCATGCGAAGTGGATGAAGCTGTCCACGGCGCATGAGAATAACCTGTACTACTGGCTTGTGAACAAGCCATAGAAGGGCGCTTTGTCCGCCCCGATGAGAGCCGGATGAACGCGCCCTCTTCTGCGAAAACCGAGGGAACAAAGAGAGGAGCAGCAGCATGCGAACGCCCATCATGGCGGGGAACTGGAAGATGAACATGAACAACACGGAGGCCTGCGCCCTGGCCTGCGCGGTCAAGGAGCAGGCGGGCGATACCACCGGCGTGGAAGTGGTTCTGTGCCCGCCGGCAACCGCGCTGACCACCGTGGTCGGCTGCGTCGAGGGCTCGGCCATCGAGGTCGGCGCCCAGAATATGTTCTGGATGGACAGCGGCGCGTACACGGGCGAGATCTCCGCCGACATGATCAAGTCAACCGGCGCGAAGTGGGTCATCATCGGGCACTCCGAGCGCCGCGGGCGCTTCGGCGTGGCTGAAGAGGGCTTCACCGAGGAACTTCAGAAGGTCTTCGGGGATACCGATGCCAGCGTGAACAGGAAGATCACCAAGGCTCTTGAGTCTGGCATCAAGCCCATCGCTTGCTGCGGCGAACTCCTGTCTGAGCGCGAGGCGGGCAAGACCGACGAGGTCGTGTCCGCGCAAGTCCGGGCGATGTTCGAAGGCATGTGCGGCTGCAATGCGCGCAATGTTGTGATCGCCTACGAGCCGGTGTGGGCCATCGGGACCGGCGAAGTCTGCGACGCCGAGGAGGCAGACCGGGTGTGCGGCGTGATCCGGTCTGTTGTTGCTGAAATCGGCGGCGCGGAAGTAGCAGAGGCCGTGCGGATTCTCTACGGCGGCAGCGTGAAGCCGGACAACGTCTCAGGCCTCATGGCCAAGCCGAACATCGACGGCGGTCTCGTGGGCGGGGCATCGCTCAAGGCCGACAGTTTCGTGGCGCTCATCGAGGCCTGCAAGCCCAAGGGCGGTTGCTGCTGCTGCGGTCAGTAGCGCCAAGGGGCTAGAATGCTCCCCCGGGGGCCGCTTCGATTGCGAGGCGGCCCCCTCTCTGTACCCCTGTCAGATGTTCCGCCGCTTGCGATACCTCGCCACGCCTTCCCGGTACCTGACCATGTAGCGGGTCAGCGACTCCTGCCTGCGCCGGAGCACGTCTGCCCACAGGCTGAGGGCCTTCATTCCGAGTTCGGTGATGAAGTACCTTCGGCGTGGGTGGCCGTCGCCGGTTGTGTCCCAGGTGGAACGCACCTGCTCGTGGCGCTCGAGCCAGCGCAGGGAACGGTAGACCGCGGAGGCGTCGATGTCGCTGTCGGTAAGACCGAGGGCAGCGATCTGCTCGGGCATTTGGTAGCCGTAGACCCCGTCAGTCTCCAGCAGGAGAGGAAGAACCGCGGGCTCCAGGAGTCGAGATTGCTCGCGCGCGGCGGCAAGCACTCGCGACACGGCGAGTGCTCGACACTGTGAGCCCGGAGGGACTCTCCATGCCGCGATCCGTGCCAAACGCCAGTGCCGCCACCGAAACCCACCTTCGTACGCGCAGTTCATACTCGCGCCTGAGCGGGATGTGCGCCACCTGCCTCGACGGCTGCCCGGGGTACTGCGAGGTCGGCCGGTCCGCATACCGTGGCGCGGAGGCCATCTACCCGCAGCCCTTCGGCGACGTGACCGCCGGGGCTGAAAAGCAGTACCCGATCGACCATTCGGACTTCAACATCAGCGGCACCGCCGTGGGCGCTGTCGGTGTTGAGGCCGACAGTGACAAGGCGATCTTCCCGGCCCTTGACCTCACCGTCTCCCTTGGCCACGATGGCGGCATCAAGCTGAACCTGCCTTTCGTTATCCCCGGCCTGGGCAGCACCAACATCGCCGGCAAGAACTGAAGCGGCCTGGCATCCGGCGCGGCATTGACCGGTACGCGTCTGACCATCGGCGAGAGCGTCCGCGGAATGGACGATGGGGCCGAGTTCTCCCGGGACCCAGTTCCGCAGGTGCTGCAGTCGCCGGACATGCGCCACCGCGTGCGCACCTTCCGGGACTGGCAGGAGAATGGTCGTGGCGTCATCGTTCCGCAGGAGAACGTCGAGAACAGCCGCCTGGGCATCCTTGTGTGAAGGCGGTCGGCATGGCCCGGGCGCCGATCTGCGCCGCGCATGTTGCCAAGAACATCGCCGATCGCGTGAAGAGCGGAGAACTGGACAAGATCCACTCGGCGTACGGTGACAAGCTCAACAACATCTTCGTGTGGTTCCACGAGTTGAAGAGCCATCTTGGCCCGCGGATGGAGGAGCTCCCTGCCGGCGGTATCGGCGTGTACCATTACTACATGCGCCTGGCCCAGGGCATGCGGCAGCTCATGTGCGGCGCCCGGAAGTTCGGGCTGGAGCACCTGACACGGGACGACGTGTTCGCATTGACCCGCGAAGCTGCAGAACTGACCGGCGTGAAGTATGTCATGGACGTAGACCGCGACGAGGTGGACAAGATCCTGGGCTAAGCCCAGCCAGCAACGCCGAAGAACCGAAACGGGCCGCCGGAGATTTCCGGCGGCCCGTTGGCATGCGGGGGGGATCAGTTGGACTTGCGGCGCAGGAAAGCCGGGATGTCCAGATCGTCTTCGTCGTAAGTGGGCATGTCGTCGGAGAAGGCGGCGCGGCGGCGTTCACGGCTCTCGTCGCGCTTCTTGGCCTCCTCCTCTTCGACGGGCCTGCGTGCGGCGGGCTGGCGCTGCTCGCGGCTCGCTTCAGCAGGCTCTTCTTCACGCTCCGGTCCGCGGGTCTTTTCGGTAGCCTGCGCAGGCCGGGCTTCGTCGAACCCGGTGGCCACCACGGTGATGCGGATCTCGTTCTGCAGGCCGTCGTCGATGACGGCTCCCAGGGTGAGGTCCACATCGCCCATCTCGCCGCCGGCGGCTTCCTGCACGATCTTGGCGGCTTCCTGAACTTCACTGAGGGACAGGTCGGGCCCGCCGGTGACATTTAGGAGCACTGAGCGAGCGCCCTTGATGCTGGTCTCCAAGAGCGGGCTGTCGATGGCGGCTTGGGCGGCGTCAACGGCGCGCTTCTCGCCCTCGGACTGGCCGATGCCCATCATGGCCGTGCCCGCATTGAGCATGACGGCGCGCACATCGTTGAAGTCGAGGTTGATGAGGCCGGGGACGACGATGACTTCGGAAATGCCCCGCACTCCCTGCTGGAGGACCTGATCGGCCATCTGGAAGGCCTCGCGCAGGGACAGTTCGCGGTTGCTCATCTCTAGGAGGCGGTCGTTTGGGATGATGATGAGCGTGTCTACGTTCTTCTTGAGGTTCGCGATGCCCTCGGCCGCAAGTTGAGCGCGGCGCTTGCCCTCCACAGCGAAAGGCTTTGTGACGACTCCGACGGTGAGGGCGCCCATCTCGCGGGAGATCTCGGCGACGACAGGGCTGGCGCCGGTGCCGGTTCCGCCACCCATGCCGCAGGTGATAAAGACCATATCGGCGCCGTCCAGGGACATCATGATGTCCTGGCGGCTTTCCTCGCCCGCCTGCCTGCCAAGGTCTGGGTTACCACCAGTGCCCAGCCCGCGGGTAAGGTTCTCGCCGATCTGCAGCTTCTTGTCCGCCGCAGACATGTCGAGAACCTGCTTGTCGGTGTTCATGGCGATGTACTCGACGCCCATGAGCCCGGCTTCGATCATTCGGTCGACTGCGTTAGAGCCGCCGCCACCGACACCGACAACGCGGATCTTCGCGTACTCCTCGACATTTGCGCTGAGCATGTAGAAAGGCCCCTCCCTGGGAGCAGAGCAGGGTTGGAACAAGTATTCCAGAGTAGTGTGGAATTATAGCCCGCGTTTTCACAGGGAGTCAAGCAAGCCAAGATGGCGGGTGCAACCGCTGGTTGTCGGCAGGGACGGAAAAGGCTACCCTCTTGGTGTTCACCACCAAAACGGGCACGTGGCATAGCGCCATGGCCCAAGGAGGGTAGCCAGATGGATATTCGGCCACAC
>JAGPGE010000306.1 GCA_018056145.1 Armatimonadota bacterium | reverse complement strand
GGATGCCAGACAGACGGTGTCGCCGGGGTCGATGGTCAGGCCGTTAAGGCGGTCCAGGGCGATGGCCAGATTCCGCCGGGCAAGGGGTGAGTCCGGGAGCCTTCGGGACACGCACCTGACCGGGCTGAGGTCGGGCAGGTGGCTGGTGCGCAGGTGCGCTGAGAGGCTGGGGACGGGAGCAAGGGCGCGGATCGCGTCCAGGCTGGAGGGACGCAGCATCGTGGCGGCCAAGAAGGTGGCCGCCACGAAGGGTAGGAGAGTTGACCGGGCCTCCATGGGTCCTGGCAAGCTCCTATCCGGCTGCCACAATGGCCTCGCGTTCGGCGCCGGACAAGTTCTTCAGCGCCGTGCGCCACGCCTGGCCGAGGTTGTCCGCCAGTTCGGTCACCTCATCCAGGGCGGCAAGGTCATCGCGGACATTGGCTTCGACGAGGCGGTTGTACATGTGGTTGTAGGTCGCCCGGAGAGCCGAGACCAGTGCGGGATCTGCAGGTTCGTGCAGCGCGCAGGTGAGTTCGGTCAGGACACGCTGGACGCGGCCAATGTGCGCCGACTGCTCCTCGAGTCGCCGGGCATCCATGGCGGCGCGGGCCAGGCGCAGGATGCGCACCATCCCGTCGAACAAGAGCACGAGCGTTTCCTCGGGGCTGGTTGCCTGGGTTTTTACCTGCAGATAGGCGGTCTGTGCCTGGACACTGTGGGCGAGCACGATGGATGTCTTCCTCCCTTTGACGCGTTCAGACAGGCGCCAGCCAGAGCGCTACTTTCTGGACTGGGCGTTCCTCAGGGCCGCAATCTGGCCGCTGATGTACTGCTCAAGAATGGAGGCTGAACTGAGCTTGCTCTCCATGGCGATGAACTTCTCCCACATGGTGGAGGTGTAGCGGTCGATACTGTCCTCGATCTTCTCGATGTCCGCGTCGACGCCGGCGATATCCGCTTCCACACCTTCGACACCGCGCGTGAGCATCCCGTCGGTGGCGTCAGTGATCATGCCAATGTACTCGGCAAGGCGGCTGGCAGCCCCCCGAGCGACCACAACGGTTCCGAGATCCCCCGCGGCTGCTGCGGTTATCTTCAGCTCCATGCCCGAGGTGCTCTCGTTGCCCTGCAGCGCCCGCAGGTACTGGCCGCGGCCGATGCATGCCTCTCCGTTGATGGTTCCGGCGACGTCGAGGCCGGCATAGGTCGCGGACTCCCCGGCCATCTCTCCAGCAAGATCCGTGCCGCCCATGCCCCGGTCCAGGGAGGACTTGATGTGGATAGTCTGGCCGGAACCGTAGGCCTCGTGGGTGATGCGCAACCGGTCGCCGTCAACGGTGGCTTCGTACGGCAGGCGGTAGGTCCCGAACCATGCGTTGAGATGCTTGGAAGCCTCGGTCAGGGACATTCCCGCAGTGAGTGTGATACTGCGGGTGCCGTCGAAAGTGAGTGTCTCGTCAAGGCTGATGCCTGAAGCGAGACTCGCGGAAGCAGCGGTGGCGCGGGTCGCGGCCTGGGTGATCGCCACGGCGTACCCGGCTGAGCCGCTGTCGGCGGTCCTGCCGGAGGTTGCAGTCACGCTCACCGCGGAGTGGCTCGTGCTGGTGCTGAGGCCGAAGAGCTTCGATACGACATCGGGATCGGACTCCAGGGCCGACCGCAACTTCGATGCGTCGAGGGACAGCCCACCCGAAGCATTGCTTGTGATGCCGGCGCTGGACAGCAGGCGCGACGCCCCTCCGGCGAAGGTGACCGCGGAGTTAACGGCGCTGTGAAGACCCTCTTCGAGGCGCAGGATGTTGGCCTCGCCGAAGAGCAGGCCGCCGGTTCCGGCCTCAGCGTCGAAGCTCTGGGCCTGGGAGATCATGTTCGCGATGCGGTTGTACGAGTTGACGAAGCTCTGTACGCGGCTGACGACGGAGTCAAGGTTGAGGCCCACGGTGATGGTCACTGTCTCACTGGCGTTGGCCTTGATGAGTTCCATGCTGACCCCGGTGATGACGTCGTCCAGCGAGTTTGTGGCGCGCGCCACTTCGATGCCGTCTATGGTCACCCGTGCGTCCCGGGCAGCCTGGCGCTCATCGCCGAAGTCCGCACGCAGGACGCCGAGGGACTGAAGGACGTTGTTGTCGTCCACCAGCGCGGGAATGCCTTCGCTCCCGATGACCTGCAGGCGATAGACTGTCGCGCCGTCCAGTTCCTCGGTGACCACCTCCGCGGTGACGCCCGAAACCTGGGCGCTGATGCGTCCGGCGATGTCCTCCAGACTATCGGCGGCGAGATCGATGGTCACGGCGGTCCCGTTGATCTGGATGGTCCCCGCAGGAGCGGTGCTGATGCCTGTCTCCCGGGCGACGCTGATAGACGGGTTGGTGAAGGCGGCGGACTGGAAGCCGTCGGCGACAGTGTGCGTCAGGCTGGTGGATGGCGCCAAGAACCCTAGTTGCCGCAGGATGCCGGTTTCGTTGGTGTCCACAAGCTGGATCTGGTTCTCGACCCCGCTGACGTTGGCGGTGAGCATGAGGCGGACGTCACCCTCGCCCACCTGCAGGACGGTTGCGGTCACGCCTGCGCCGGACTGGTTGATGGCATCGCGCAGGTCGTTGAGGGTGTCGTCAGCCGAGAGGGTGATCTCGACGCCGTTGAGGAGGAATGAGCCCTGGTGACCGAGAGCCTCCGATGCCGCGGAGATCGCACCCGAGGCGATCTTGTGGACCTGGGCTAGGTCATGGACGACGACCTCGTAGCTCCCCGCAGCAGCCGTGCCCTGGGCGGAGGCAGCGAGCCGGGTGGCGTCGGAGACAGACGCCGAGCGAGTGATCAAAGTTGAGGCGTCAGCGAGGTCGCGTGCGGATACTTGGAGGGCGGCCATGGATGCGCTGAGGGACTGGTAGAGCGCGAGCTTGCTCTCGAGCACGCCGCGCTGGTTCTGCATGCGCTCGATGGGCTTGCGCCGGATCGCCGCGAGTTGCTGGATGATGTTGCCGGTGTCGAGCCCGGAGACGAGGCCCTGAATGTAACTGGTTCCCATCGCCATACGGATCACTCACGATGCCCGTGATGGTGGGTCGACGGGCGGGAACCGGGGGGCCGGCTCCCGCCCGTGTCTTGCTGGACGTGCAATTGCGCGCGGGACTAGCCGCGGATCAGCGACAGGATGTTCTGGGGCAGACTGTTCGCCTGCGCGAGGAAGGACGTGGCCGACTGCACGAGGATCTGCGAGGTGGAGAACTCGGCCATTTCGGCGCCGAAGTCCGTGTCGCGAATGGCGCTCTCGGATGCAGCCAGGTTCTCTCGGGCAACGGCGAGCGACCGGCCCTGAGACTCGAGCTGGTAGGTCTGGAAGGCACCGAGTTCGGCCCGCATGACCGAGACCTGATCGATGGCTTCCTCCAACACCGTGAGAGCGGACTGGGCGCCGGAGGTTGTGGAAATGTCCACCGCGGCGACGGTCCCGGTGGACCCGAGGGCCGATGCCGCAACGCTGCCGATGGACATGGTGGCGGTCTCGCTGGCGGTGAGGCCGATCTGGAATGACACCCGTCCCTGGGTCACGTAGCCGACGTCGCCGTGGGTCGTCACGGTGTTGCCGGCTTCAGTCAGGTTGATGACGTTTCCCGCACTGTCCTTGAGAGACAGGCCGGTGCCGGCGTTCATCGTGCTGGTTGTCGCGTCGCCCCAAGTCACCGTGGCGACGGCGTCCTGGCCCCAGTCAACCGCGGTGTCGCCGTCATTGAAGATGGCGGCGGACTCAACATAGACGATGCCCTTAACCGAACCGTAGCTGGTCTGGTTGAGCTCGATGTGGTCGGTGTCGAACCGGGCGGTGACGCCGGTCTGTGAGGATGCGGCGTTGATGTCGTCGATGACGTCCTGCACCGTGTCCACACCGGACGCGTAGGTGCCGATGGTTACGCCGTTGATGGTGATGGTGCCGCTGGTGACCAGGGTGTCTCCGGCTGCAGAGTAGTCCGTGGCCTCGCTCAAGTCGGCCTGGGCCTTGTTCGCGACCTGCGTCACCTGCACGTCGGCATAACCCGCGCCGGCGCTGCTGGTAAGCTGCATCGAGGATATGTTCGTGGTGTCGATCAGGTCGGCGCTGGTACCCGCGCTGCCGTCGAGGAGCTTAACGC
Organism: Armatimonadota bacterium; assembly: GCA_018056145.1. GTDB lineage: Bacteria > Armatimonadota > Zipacnadia > Zipacnadales > JABUFB01 > JABUFB01. The sequence continues at coordinate 2,876 of JAGPGE010000306.1, read as the reverse complement.
CGCCGTACTTGGTGTTCGCGGCGATGGCGTTGATAGTGGTGATCGCCGACTCCACCTGGGACTGGAGGGCTGCGCGGGTGTCGGCGGTGTTGTTACTGTCCGATGCGGCGTCCAGAGCAAGGTCCTTCATCTGGCGGAGCAGGTAGTTGACCTCGGAAAGCGCGGCTTCCGCGGTCTTGATGAGATTCACGCCCTCCGTCACGTTCTGCTGGACAACGTCCAGGCCGGACACGTCCGCCCGCAGCGACTCGGACAAGACCAAGCCCGCGGGGTCGTCGGATGCGCGGTTGATGCGCAGGCCGGAGCTGAGTCGTTCCATGGACTGGGCAACCCGCTGAGTGTTGATGTCGAGGTTGCGCTGGGCGTTCATCGCCATCGTGTTCTGGTTGATGCGCGTCAAGGACATTCTGCACGGTCCTCCTTGAGTTGGCGGCTCGGCCCGTGCCGGCCGCTCCTGTGGACGACGGCTTCCCTGCCGTCGCTTGCTTCGCGCGCCCCCACGGCGGATTGGGGCTCGCCTGTCGTCGCGGCCGGAAGATCACCTCCGGGCGCCGCGTCTCTTACTCACTCGCTATCGGGTCCGCCGGCGCGTCGCTTGACGGGGCCGTGTCCCCGCCGACGTAAACACTCTGCAAACTCGCGCGCCGCACCCGCATGGCCGCATTGCGGAGGGCGTCGTCAGGGGCGGACAGGCTGGCGGCAGCCGCGTTCTGCTGGCGCACGGCGTCGAGAAGCTCGCCGCGGCAGACCGTGATTTCGCGCGGGGCATCGATGCCAATCTGCACCTGGCGGCCATTGATGGCGAGGATGCGGATCCGGATGTCGCGGCCGATCTGTATGTCCTGCTCCACGTTTCTGGTCAGCACGAGCACGGTTCACCCTCCGTGGTGCTTACGTGGCCCGTCCATGGGCCGTCGTGGGTGTCAGAGAGCTGCTTCGTTCCCGCAGGCGATGGGTTGCCGCGCCATCGCAAGGGGAGCGTCGACGATCACCTGCTCCGCCTGCCTGGTGTGCGGATCGAGCACGACAGGCCCGAGGAGGTTGGCGGTCATCCTCTCGGGCTCCGCATCGAGTGTCACCAGTACCAGGACTACCAGATGTTCTGGCGCGACGCTGCGCACCCGTTCCGCAATGAGTTGGCCCACTCGCGGCGCCTCATCGGGAAACAGCTCCTCTAGCGGCGCGGCCACCAGCGTGAGGCCGGGGTCATCCAGGCTCTGCAGCCAGGAGAAGGGGGCCTCGTCGCCACGTGTTACCAGAATGAACCGGTGGGCCCCGGTGAAGGGTGCAATGCCCTCGGGGAAATGGATGACGTCTCCCGGCGCGTAATGCACCGGGCCGAAGCGGACAGTGTGACATACCATCGGGTCGATCCCCGCCTTCCGTGCTGCTTACTGCAAGCCGTCGAACAGTGTCGGCATCTGCAAGACGCTGGTGATGGTGCTCAGCAGGGCCTGGTACGCGGTCTCGGCGGCGCTGTAGCGCGTGAGGGCGTCCGCGATGTCCAGCGTTTCATGCTCTTCGAGCAACGCCTGGCAGCGCAGTTCGGACCGCTCCAAGGCGTCCAGGCCGGCCTCGAGACGAAGCGCGGATGACCCGATGCTCCCGCGCAGGTTGACCACGTGGTCGCGCAGGAGCTGAAGGTCGTCCACGAGTTCTGCCGCGGTCTCGTTGTCGCCCGACTCCAGCGCCGTGGCAAGCTGGTTCAGGACGGTGAACACGTCTGCATCCACCTTCGGGACGGACCTGCCCGTGCCGGGGTCGAAGTTGAAGACGTCGCTACCCGCGAAGGTCACAGGACAGGGCGTCCCGTATCCGGTGTTGACCGCGAGTTGCCCGTGGTCTCCGGCGTAGGTGACGCCGCCGCCCGACAGCTCGAAGGGACGCGCGCGGTCGCTGTAGCCGCCGAAGACAAAGCGGTCGCCCGACTTTGTGTTCCCCGCGGTGACGAGGGCTTCGATGGCCGAGCGGACTTCGGCCACCGATGCTGCGCGCCCCTGGTCGCTGATCCCGGAACCGATCGCTCGCCGTGCCGCGTCGATGGCATCACCGAGGTCACCGCTGATCTTCTGGAGGCCCTGCTCGGTGGCGCCCGCAAGCTGCTGCCCCTGGACGGTGGCACGCCGGCGGGAGTCGCACAGGGCGAGCTCGGTGCGCGCGCGGCTGATGAGCAGGCAGGAGGCCGGGTCGTCGGATGGCACCGAGACGCGCTTGCCGCTGCTCATGGCCACGGTCATGCCGCCCAGGTCCTTTTGCCCTTGGACGAGAATCCGCGCGACGCTATCGTAGAATGCCCGGGTTCCGATGCGCATGTTGCGAGGCCTCCGCACGCAGACTTCCCAGCTACTCGCCGATGGTCAGTGTGAGGTCGATGATCTCCAGCGCCAACTGCGCGGCCTTCTGCGCGGCGAGATAGGCATCCTGGGCAGTGGCGAGGCGCAGGGCTTCCTCGTCAAGCGAGACGCCCGCGGTGGACGAGTACCGGGTTTGCAGGGCCGCGACCAGGTCCTCGCGGGCTTCCATGCGGGTGCGCGCGGTCTGCACGTCCTGCCCGAGGCCGGCGAGGAACTGGGTGTGCATTTCGGTGAGGCTCGACGTGCCACCCGAGGGTGGGTTGGTGCGGAGTGCCTCCAATGCGGATGCGACCGAACCATCCCCCGGCTGTCCTGCCGCGCGTGCCGACGCGATGCGGGACGGATCGGCGATGATGTCCGAATGCACGGAGAGCGTGGCTCCCGGTTGGGCCGGGTCGTAGGAGAAGAAGTCGCGGCCTGTGCTGTCGTCCAGGCCGTAGCCGGTGCGGTGTATGGCGTTGACCACATCCGCAAGCTGGCCAGCGAAAAGGTTCAGATCGGCCAGCGCCCGCCGCATGGTGT
>JAGPGE010000305.1 GCA_018056145.1 Armatimonadota bacterium | reverse complement strand
TGTGTATCCTGGTCCCGCTCCAGTTCTGGACGATGCTCCTCGGGGGCCCCACTCCCGGGGAATGGCTGGGGAGTGTGGTGCTGCTGGTCGGCCTGGTGGTGTGGGCGTCCTGCCTGGGCACAGCCATTTCAGCGGTTTCGCTGAATACCGTATCGGCGGTGGTCCGCGCCTTCGTGATCCTCGGCCTGCTGCGTGTGGTGCCCTACCTGACCATGGTCTTCGGCATGGTGTCGCGCGGTGGGGCAGATGGGTTCGGCTTCGGAGGGGTGCTGTTTCTGGGCGCGGCGGTGGTCGTGCTGGCGCTACCCGTTGCCTACAGGGCATTCGCGCGCATCCAACGCTACGCCATCGACCCCGAGGGCCGCTTCGGCGCCGCCCTGGCCATTTCCTGTCTTGCAGCCGGAGCGTTGCTTGGCCTGGCGCTGATCGCGGATCCCGAAGAACCTGCTAGACTCTCTCAACTGCTGTATCCACCCTCCGGGCTGCTTCTCACAAACGAATACGGCCTCATGGGCGCGTTCGGTGGTGAGGAGGAATCGCCGGAGCCGCTCCTGTGGCTGGCTGCCCTGATGTTCAGCCTGCTGGGGTCCGCGTTCTTCCAGTCCCTGGCCGCCCTGGGTTACGAAGGCCAGACGCACAGCCGCATCTGGCGCATCCTGATGTTCGGGACTGATACCCAGTGAGCACCCTCGCACGGGACAACCCGTTGACGCCTGCCGACGTGGTCCGCGACGGACTGCGGCGTATGAGCCTGCGCGCCAGGTTCCTGCTTGGGGCGCGCGGGGTGCACATTGCGTGCGCTCTCATTGCCACACCGCTGGCGGCGTGGGTCCTGTGGCTGCGCCTGCACGATGTCCAGCCCGCTGTTGCCGAACTGTGGCCCGCGCTGGTTCCGGTGGCGGCTGCGGGGCTGATTGCGCTCCTGTGGCCCCTGCCCGAGAAGCGCGTGGCGCGGACCCTCGACCACCGCCTGGGCCTGCGGGATCGCATCTCCACCGCCGCCGATCTGCTGGCGCATCCGGAATCCTCGGGCATGGAGCGTGCGGCGATTGCCGACGCATCGCAGGCGATCGCGCGTCTTGAGCCCGCCGAGGCGCTGCCCTTCCGGCTGTCTCGGGCGGGGAAGGTGGCGGCGTGGAGCATCGCTGCGCTGGCCCTCGCCCTCTACCTGCCGATCCCGCCGCTGCTCACGGCTCCGGGTGAGCGCGAGGATAAGACTGCCCTGCGCGAGCACGCGAAGCTCATGAAGCCCCGGGCCAAGGAACTGGAGAAGGCGGCCCGCGAAGCGAAGGATGAGGACGCGTTCGAGCTTGCCCGGCGGCTGAAGAAGCTGGCGAAGGAACTGGACCGGGGCTCGCTCCCCCGCAAGCAGGCGCTGCTGAAGATGCGCGACCTGGAGAAGGACCTTGAGAAATATGCGAAGCGGATCCAGCCGCCGACCATGAAGACCGCGAGCAAGGCCGGGGAGGAACTCACGGGGAAGACCGCCGAGGACATGGCGCGGCAGGCTGAAAAGCTGGCGGCGCAGGCGCGCGAGGCCGGGAAGTCGGACCAGGCGAAGGCGCTCCAGCGCCTGGCTGACGAAGCGCGCAAGGCCGACACTCCCGAGAAGCTGGCGAAGGCGGCGAAGGCCCTGCGGCAGGCGGCGCAGCGCATGGGCCAGCAGATCCCGGTCTCGCCCGAGACTGCCGCCGCGCTTGCGAAGGCCATGGCCAACGAGAACATGCAGGAGGCCATGGAGAGGCTCTCGGAGCTTGCGAAACAGTCGGGGCAGAAGATGGGGAGGATGTCGAAGAAGGACCTTGAGGAGATGGCGAAGCAACTCGAGAAGCTCGCCGAGGCCCTCAAGGACACGGATCTGGACGAACTGGGCAAGGCGCTCTCCGAGGCCGCCGAGAAGATGAAGGCGGGGGACAAGGAAGGGGCGCAGAAGGCCCTTGAAAGGGCCGAGCGCGCCTGCTCCAGCGGCAAGCTGAAGTTGAGAATGGCGGGGATGGCCAAAGAGGGCGCTGGGTGACTGGGTGGCGGGGCCGCCGGTCTCGGCGGCCAGGGATGGGGTGCGGCAGGCTCCGGCGGACCGGGGCAGGGAATGGCTTCAGGCACGATGCCCGGACAGGGCGCCGGGTATGACTCACACGGGCAGGATGGCAGCCCGATTCCATCGCCGCCGGTGAACCTCTACACGCCGCGCGAGACGCCCTCTGAGGGCGAGATGCTTCGGGTCCCGGTGGATGTGAACCCCGAGGGCGAGATGCTGTCCGTCGAAGAGCGCGGGGCACCGGGGGCCACTCCGGCCAGCAAGGTCCCGTACTATGAAGTGATCGGCGAGTACTCGAAGACCGCCGAGGAGGCCGTGGAGCGCGAGGAAGTGCCGCCCGGATACCGCGAGCCCGTGAAGGACTACTTCCGGGCCCTGCAGGACGGTGCGAAAAAGCCCCGCGCAGCGGGCGAACAGGACGAAACGGAGGACTGAGTTGCCCCCACACAGCGCGGATTCACACGAGCAGGCGGTCCAGCAGGCGGAACAGTTCCGGCGCCTAGTGCAGACCCTCCGGGGCGAGATCGGCAAGGTCATCGTGGGCATGGATGAGGTGGTTACAGACACCCTCATCGCCCTGCTCTGCGGTGGGCATGTGCTGCTCGAGGGTGTGCCAGGACTGGGCAAGACGCTGCTGGTGAACTCTCTCGCCAGTGCGCTGGACCTGCGGTTCGCGCGCATCCAGTTCACCCCGGACCTCATGCCCGCCGACATCACCGGAACAACGGTGCTGTGGGAGCGGCCTGACGGCGGCCGGGAGTTCCAGTTCCAGCCCGGCCCGGTGTTCGCGAACGTGGTGCTCGCCGATGAGATCAACCGCGCCACGCCGAAAACCCAGTCGGCGCTGCTGGAGGCCATGCAGGAGCATTCGGTGACGGTTGGGAGCGAGCAGCGGCATCTCGAGGAGCCCTTCCTGGTTCTGGCCACCCAGAACCCCATTGAGATGGAGGGCACGTACCCTCTGCCCGAGGCCCAGTTGGACCGCTTCCTGTTCAAGCTGCTGGTGAAGTTCCCTAGTCTGGAGGAACTTCACGAAATCGTGGACCGCACCACCGGGAAGTTGAGACCCACCGTGGAGCGCGTGGCGACGCGGACCGAGGTGCTGGCGCTCTCGGAGACGGCGCGCGCGGTTCCGGTAGCCCACCATGTGCGGGATTTCGCTCTGCGGTTGGTGCTGTCCACCCACCCCGAGAGCGACCTTGCCACCCACCGTGTGAAGCAGTTCGTGCGCTACGGGGCCAGCCCGCGCGGCGCCCAGGCATTGATGCTCGCGGGGAAGGTGCGGGCACTCATGGACCAGCGCTACAATGTGTCTGTGGAGGACATCGAGGCCGCCGCCCTGCCTGCCTTGCGCCACCGCCTAGTGCTCAACTTCGAGGGTCAGGCCGAGGGCGTCTCGCCGGATGATCTCATCCAGGACATGATCGAGGCCGTCAAAGCCGGCTCCGGTCGCGACCTGCCGATCTGAATGTCCGGGCGACTGCCCGAGCTCGGTGTGACTATCCATGCTGCAGGAATCCAAGCCAGCCGCCGCCAGTCTTCTCGAGCCCGAGTTCCTCCGACGGCTGGAGCGCGCGGCGGTGGTCTCGCGCCGGGTGAAAGCCGGGAAGACCCGAGGGGAGCGACGCTCCCCACGCCGCGGGGCGTCCGTGGAGTTCGCCGATTTCCGCTCATATACCCAGGGCGATGACCTGCGCTATGTAGACTGGAACGCCTACGCGCGCCTGAGCCGGATGTTCGTGAAGCTGTTCGTCGAGGAGGAGGACCTGACTGTCAGCCTCCTGCTGGACGGGTCGCAGTCCATGGACTTCGGCAGCCCGAACAAGTTCCGCTGGGCTTCCCGTATCTGCGCGGCACTGGGGTACCTCGCGCTGTCATCCACCGACCGCATGCAGGCCTTTTGCCGGGTCGGCAATGAAACCCGGCGGACCCGCCTCCTGCGCGGGAGCCCGACTGCAACGGAGGCCTTCGCATGGCTGGCCGAACTGCGGCCCTCGGGCGAGACGAACCTGCCGGCTCTGGTGAACGGGCTGCTGGCGACCACGCCTTCCCCCGGTGTGGTTTTCCTGATCTCCGACCTGCTCACCGAAGGCTGGGAGCCGGCACTTGCGAAACTGGCGGCGGCGCGCTGCGAGACCTGTGTGCTGCAGGTGATGAGCCCCGAGGAGTACTCGCCGGGATTCCAGGGGGACCTGCGGCTGGTGGATTCCGAGACCCGCTCCGCCCGGGAGCTGACCATGGGCGCGGGGGTGATGCGCCGATATGTGCAGGCGCGGGACGCCTTTTTCGAAGCGGTGCGGCGCGCGTGCTTGCGCTACGGTTTCGCGTACCTGCTGCGGCTCACCAGCGACCCGGAGCAGGACGTGGTCCTGCGTGACCTGCGCCGCCTGCAGGTGATCCGGTGACCGGCTTCCACTTCCTTTCTCCGCTGCTGCTCTTGTCTGCGATCCCGCTTGCGGGTTTGATCGTTCTCCTGTACCTGCTCAAGCTGAAGCGCCGCGACCTGGTCGTTCCCTCAGTCTTCCTGTGGCGCAAGGCAATTGAGGATGTGACCGCCAACGCACCCTTCCAGCGCCTGCGCAAGAACCTCCTGCTGATCCTGCAACTCCTGGCGCTGCTGCTCGTGGTCTTCTCGCTGGCGAACCCTGTGGTCACCGCGAAACGCGCCGGAGGTAAGAGTACAGTCGTTGTTCTGGACGCTTCCGCCAGCATGCTTGCGGAGGACGAGCCCGGCTCGCGGTTCGCGAAGGCCCGTCGCATGGCGTCGCGGATCGTCGACGGCATGGAGCGCGGCGACTCCTGCGCGATCGTGGTTGCAGGCGCCCGGGCGTGGGTCGCACTGCCCTTCTCCAGCGATCGCCGCGCCGCCAACCGGGTGCTGCAGACCCTTGGCTGCACCCACGCCGAGGCGCCAATCCGTGACGCGCTCCTGCTGGCTCAGAGCCTGTGCGTCAATCGCACCGAGCCGGTGATACTGGTGATCAGCGACGGCGCCTTCCCGCCGCTCGATGACGTGCCAGGCGCGGCCCGGGTGCGGTTCTCGCGGGTCGGGCAACGCAACGAGAACGCGGCTATCGTCGCTTTCGAAGCTTCCCGTTCGGCGCGCGGACAGGACGAAGCGTTCCTGCGCATCGCCAATCACGGCGCGGCGCGCGAAGGCATCGTCTCGATCACCCTTGAGGATCGGCTGGTGTTGGCCGAACGGGTCTCTCTCGCACCTTCGTCGGATCGAGTCTTCACATTCGGCATGCGCCTGCCGTCGCCCGGGCTGCTCCGGGCCGAACTGGATGTAACGGATGACCTGGCGGTGGACAATGTCGCTTACGCCTTCGGGGGGCCTGCCGCGGGGCTCAAAGTGCTGGTGGTGACGCCGGGCAACCTGTTCCTCGAGCAGGGGCTGCTCGTGTTGCCCGAGGTCGAGGTCCACCGCGCCGCGACTTTGACAGCGGAAGAACAGGCGGCCGCCGCGTCCTCGTATGACCTCGTGGTCTTCGACCGCGTGGACCCTCCGGGGGCGCTTTCGCGAGGCGCGTATCTGATGATCTCAGCGGATGGCCCGGGCGCTCCGGCCATGCTTGCGAGCGCGTACAAGACCGCGAGGATCACCTCGTGGGAGCGCGACCATCCGGTGTGCAGGCATGTGAACCTGTCCTTGCCCATCATCAGCGCCGGGCGGGAGCTGGTGCCGCAGGCCGAAGCGAATGTGCTGGCGCGTTGCGGTACCCGCCCGGTGCTTGTGGCTCTGGATGAGGCCGGTCTGCGGGCGCTTTCGGTCGGCTTCAGCCTGCTGGATTCCGATCTGCCACTGCGCGTGGGTTTCCCGGTGTTCCTCGGGAATGCGGTCAACTGGCTTACCGCGCCCTCGGCCCGGCAGAGAGCGCGGGTGGTTCGCCCGGGGACGCTGCTGCGCTTCGCGGCTGCGGGAGACGCGACCACCGCATTGCTCAGTGCCCCCGGGGTGAGGTGGCGGAGGCTGGAATTGCGCGAAGGACAGGTCACGGTCGCCGAAACGGCTCTTGTGGGAGCGTACCGGCTGCAGATGGGTGAGGAAACCCGGCGTTGGGCGGTGGACTTGCGGTCGCCGACGGAATCCGACCTGGAACCCGCGAAGGCGCTGGAGTTATCCGGTCGACAGGTGCCCGCCGGTATTGGTCCGCCGGTGGGCGAGAGGCGACTGTGGCCGTGGCTGGCGCTGGTGACGCTTGCCATACTGCTGTTCGAGTGGCGAATCTACCACCGGGGGACCTGAGGTCCGCGGCCCCGAATATGCCGATCACCGCGACGCGTCCCGAGTACCTGCTGCTGTTGCCGGTCTGCGCGGCCCTCCTGTGGTGGGCTGCGCGCGGGTCATTCGCGGCGCTTTCCGGGCTGCGCGCCTGGACGGCGTGGCTGCTCCGGTGCCTGCTGGTGCTCGCGCTGATTCTCGCGCTGGCCGGCGTTCAGCTGGTGCGCGTGAACCGCGACTTGGTGGTGGTCTTCGCGCTGGACAGTTCGCACAGCATCGCCACGGAGTCACGCGAAGAGGCGCTTGAGTTCATCCGCAAGGCCACGCTCTCATCGCACCGTGAGGATCGCGGCGCATTGGTGATGTTCGGGCGCGACGCAGTTGTGGAGACCGAGTCGCTCCGGCGCGGAGCCGCTGTGCAGCCCACCTCGACCCCCGATCCGGGGCATACCGATCTCGCGGGAGTGCTGAGGCTCGCGGTGGGGCTCATCCCGCCGGACCGCGCGGGCCGCATCGTGTTGCTGAGCGACGGCAATGAGAACGTGGGGGCCGTCGAACAGGAAGCGCTGCTGGCCCGGTCGCGGCGTGTGCCCGTGGATGTGGTCCCACTGAAGACCAGGGCCATCCGCGACGCTCTCGTGCGCGGGGTGCGGACGCCTTCGGATGCCAGGCAGGGCGAACCCTTCGACGTGAGCGTCGATCTGGACAGCCGCTCGCCTGTGTCGGGTCGCGTCACGGTGCTTGTGGACGG
>JAGPGE010000304.1 GCA_018056145.1 Armatimonadota bacterium | reverse complement strand
GTGTTCTGGAAGCTGAAGGATGAGTGATTAGCGGTGACGGCGGCCTCACCCCGGCGCGTCGTGCCGGAGCGCTTTCCCGGGCGCATTGGATACAGGCGCCGCTTCCGGGTGCGACTCGGAGCCAGATGCCAGTCCGCCAATGCGATGGCGGAAGTCTGGCGTCTCTCGCTAAGTCCTCGACACCACTTCCCCCGATGCGGGGGCCAGGTTGCGGTCGGCGTCAATTACCGTCTGGCCGTTCACGATGACCTGCGTGATGCCCGAGGGGTACTGGTGCGGGCTGTCGAAGGTGGCGCGGTCGAGAAGGGTGTCACGGTCGAAGATGACCAGGTCGGCTTTCATGCCCTCGCGGATGGTCCCCCGGTCGCGCAGGCCAAGGCGCGAGGCGGGCCAGGAGGTACACTTGCGGATCGCTTCCTCCACCGGCATGAGACCCGCGTCTCGCGCGTAGCGGCCAATGGCACGCGGAAATGTGCCGTATGAGCGCGGGTGGGGCTTGCCGCGGGAAAGTGGCCCGTACGGCGCGAAGACCAGGCCGTCGGTGCCGATGCAGCCCAGCGGATGCTTCAGGGCCCGGGTCATGTCCTCCTCGGTCATGCTGAAGAGGACCACGCTGACCTGGGCCCGTTCCTCCAAAAGAAGGTCGAGGGTGGCGTCGATCTCGTCCTGCCCCCGCTCCAGCGCGACCTCGGCCAGGTTCCGCCCCACCGTCCAGGCATTGCTGTCCGTGAGGACCTCGGTAACCACGATTCGGTCGAAGTCCAGCTCGAAGGGGCTATGGCCGATCTCGCCGCGCAGCCAGGCCTCGTGTTCGTCTCGCAGACGCTTGCGGCAGTCTGGATCGGCGAGGCGTCTCACGAGGGCCTCATTGCCGCCGTCGTGCATCCAGGTGGGCATCGAGCCGGACAAGTGCCTGCTGCCCGCGATGTACGGGTACACGTCGAAAGCGATGTCGAGGCCCTCCGCCCGGGCGCTCTCGAGAAGCTCCAGGGCGTCGGCGACTTTCCCCCACCAGCGTTTCCCCGAGGCTTTGAGATGGTCGAACTGAAGGCGCAAGGGCGCGCGCTCGCTCACGCGCCGGGCGATGTCCAGCATCTCCTCAATGCTGTCGAGGAGCAACTCGCCCTCATTGCGGATGTGAACGCTCACCATGGCGCCGGCCTGCGCAGCCACGGCGCAGACGGCCTCGATCTCGTCCTTCGCCGCGAATGACCCCAGCGCGTACGCCAGACCAAAGGAGATTCCGAGGGCGCCTTCGTCCAGCGCGGCGCGGGCTTGGTCGCAGATGGCGGCGATCTCGGACGGGCTCGCGGTGCGATTGTCGAAACCGATGACCCGGGCGCGCAGGGCGCTGTGGCCCGCGAGTTGGCCGAGGTTGATGCTGGGGCCGGCGGCGCGGAGGGCTGAAAGGAAGTCGGCGGTTGTGGTCCAGTTCCAGTCGGGCTGGGCGGTGACGAAGGGGTTCAGGGCGTCGAGTTCGGCACGGTCTCCAGGACTCACGGGAAATGGCGAATAGCCGCATTGCCCGTTGACTTCGAGAGTCACGCCCTGCCGGACCTTGCTTTCGGCGGCCGGGTTGACCTGGATGGTGAGGTCGGAGTGGGCGTGGATGTCGATGAAACCGGGGGCGACGGTGAGGCCCGCGGCGTCGATGATCCGCGCCGTTTCCGCGCCGGCGAGGTTGCCGATAGCGGCGATTGTGTCCCTTCGAATGCCGATGTCCGCCTGCCTTGCGGGAGCGCCGGTTCCGTCGATCAGTCGCGTGTTGAGGATGAGGAGTTCGAAGGCGCGCACGTGCCTACCTGTCCCTGTCTGCGGTCGTTGAAGCCCTTGATGATGAGATCCGCGGCGTGCTCGATGCTGAAATGCTCGGTGTTCAGGACCATGTCGAAGGCCAGCGGGTCGTTCCAGTCAGCCCCGAACTGGGAGCGGACGAATCGGTAGCGCTGGCGGTCGGAGTGGGTGACCATACGACGCGCGGTGCGTTCGTCTGTATTGTGCAGTTCGCTGATGCGCCGGACCCGGACGTTCTCGGGGGCGATGATGCGCACATTGAAGGCCAAAGGGATGATGAGATTGGCCGCCCGGCCGACAATGACGGCGTCGCCGGCTCGCCCGACCTGCTTGACGGCCTTGACCAGGGCGCGGAGGTAGCCCGCGGAAGTGGGGCGCTTGCCCTCGAGCAGTTGCAGGACAAGGTCGCTGAAGACGCCCGGATCGCTCTCATCGTGATGCTCGATCTGCGACGGACTTGCCCCGGCGAGTTCGGCGATGTGCTCGATGATTTCCTTGTCGTACAGCTTGAAGTCCAGTTTTTTGGCGACCAGTTTGGCGATATTGGTGCCGCCACTTCCCCATTGCCGGGAGATGGTGATGACCGGGGTGGTCATGGCGCACTCGGTCTCATCCGCCTCGAAACGGCGCTTGAGGCGGTTGTCCATTTCCCAGCGTTTCATCTGTTTTCCGACAAGCTCATGCGCCACCGTGCATCACCTCGACCGCCTGAGTTCTCTGTACGCGCGGGGCCCTGTCCGCTTGACAGCGCGGACATCCCGCACCTGAAGTTGGTGGGCAGGACCGCCTGAGTTCTCTGTACGGGCGGGGCCCTGTCCGCTTGACAGCGCGGACATCCCGCACCTGAAGTTGGTGGGCAGGACCGGCTGAGTTCTCTGTACGCGCGGGGCCCTGCCCGCTTGACAGCGCGGACATCCCGCACCTGAAGTTGGCAAGCATCGTGATCTCAGAGGTTACTGGCAGGTCCAGCCGCCATCCAGGGGGATATTGGCCCCCGTGATGTATGCGGATGCGTCGGACGCCAGGAACAGGGCCACGCCCTTGATGTCCTCCGGGCCGGCCATTCGACCCAGGGGCGTGCGAGCGCAGTAGTTGTCCACGAATTCTTCGGGTTGGCCGTCGTAGTAGCCGCCGGGGCTGATGCAGTTCACCCGGATGCCGTCTTTCGCGTAGAAAGTGGCGAGATAGCGGGTGAGCTGGATCATGCCGCCCTTGGCGAAGGCGTATTCGCCAGGGTTCTTCATGCCCGTGCTGCCGTAGATGTCGAACTGCGGGCCCACCATGCCGTAGATGGACGCGATGTTGATGATGCTGCCCTTGCCCTGCTTCTTCATGATCTCGGCGCAGGCGCGGGTGCATACGAGCAGGCTTGTGGAGTTGACGGCCATGGTGTCGGTCCACTGTTCGGCGGTGACGGTGCTGAAATCGCCACCGGAGGAGCGGGAGACGGCATTGTTGAACAGGACGTCGAGCCTGCCCAGGTCGGCCTCGATCCATGCGCAGCAGTCGGTGATGCTCTCTTCGCTGGTGAGATCAAGCTGCCGGGCGACTGCATCGCAGCCGGCGGCGCGGAGCTGTTCGACCATTGCCTGGCAGTTGTCGAGATTGCGGGAGGCGACGATGGTCTTAGCCCCGGCTTCGGCAACGGCCCACGTCTGACCGGCACCGTAGCGTCCTGCTCCACCGGTTACCAGGGCCACGCGGCCTTCGAGGGAGAAAAGCTCCCGGACGTGTCGGGGCGGCGGGAAGTCATGTCGCGGATCCATACTTGCTCCTCGCGGGAGGCACTCCGAGCCGTGCACGGCCTGGGAGCATCCTTCGGGTATTCGGGCGCTCACCATGAGTATACACCTTCAAACAGCCCCAAGACAGCAGTCAATGCAAAACGAAACGATGACCTGCCTTGGATTGTCAAAAATGCGGTTAAGTTCAGGCGATTTGTGCTAAGTGGAGGAACGGGGACTGATGGACGTGGTTATCCTGAGCCGCAGTGTGGGCGGGGGCGAGATCAGGCTCGTGCAGGGCGACATCACTCAGGCTGCGACAGACGCGATCGTGAACGCCGCGAATTCGGCCCTCCAGCACGGGGGCGGCGTTGCGGGTGCGATCGTGCGGCGGGGTGGAAAGGTCATCCAGGAGGAGAGCGACCGGATCGGCCGTTGTCCGGAGGGTTCGGCGGTGGTCACGGGGGCCGGCGCTCTCCCCGCGCGGTACGTGATTCACGCGGTGGGCCCGCTGGGTTCGGACCCGGACGCGGACCGGAAGCTGGCGTCGGCCGTGCGGGCGGCCTTGGCCCGGGCCGAGGAACTGGGGCTGACCAGCGTCTCGCTGCCCGCGATTAGCTCGGGCATCTTCGGGTTCCCGAAGGATCGGTGCGCCCGGATCCTCCTGCGTGAGGCTGAGCAGTGGCTGTCGGCGGACGCTCCCAGGTCCGTGCGGCAGATCGATTTCTGCATTATCGATGACGTGACGGTGGAGGCTTTCGCCGACGAGTGGCGAACTGCATGGCCGGAAGCGTGATGTCGGCATCCCCGCTCAAGGATTGGTGTCCATGGGTCTGGCCCAGTGGCTCGTCGTGCCAGGGCTATGCATGGTGACGGTAAGTTGCGTTGCCGCCGAGGACCTCGAACCGTGGGCGTCCCGGAGACACGCCGAGGACCATGTCTGCCGGTATGTGCAGGAGATCACCGACGGGCAGTTCGAGTACACGGTGTTCCAGGGCGGGACCATGGACGGCGTGAACTGCCGGCCGCCCATTGGTTACGGGGCCTGGAGCCAGCCGTGGGAGTCCAATAGGGCGGTGCGGTTGGAGAACGTGGGCGAGACGGACGTGGTGAACCCGTGGCTGTTCAATGGCCGCAACGGGTTCCGCACCCTCGATGAGATCCTCAGCCGCGCAATTGAGCCGGGCATGACCGATCGCGAGAAGGCCTTCGCGCTCTACTGGCAGCAAACCCAGCAGCGTTTCCACGCATACACCGCGGACAATGAGGTCAACGATCCGGTCAAGGTCTACAACGTGTACGGCTACACATTGTGCGGGAATGACGCCACGTGCCTTGCGGGGCTTTGGAAGTCGGCGGGACTGAAGGTTGCGCCATGCCGGCCAATTGGGCACAGCATTACGCAAGTGTTTTTCGATAACGCCTGGCATGTGCTGGACGGTGATGAGCACTGCGTTTTCCTGCTGCGGGACAACTACACCATCGCAAGTGAAGCGCAGGTCACGCGGGACCACGATCTGATCAAGCGCACTCACACGTACGGGATACTGGCGGGGGACGACCGCAACCTGGACGAGTTCTCGGCGTCTTTGTACATCACGGATACTGAGCCCACGGGAGACAGGGACTGCGCGCGCGGGCACACGATGAACATGACGCTGCGGCCCGGCGAAGCGATCACGTGGCGCTGGGGTCGCCTGACTCCGGTGAAGTTCCACGGGTACGAGGATGTCAAGGACTGGGGCCAGAACGCGGTAGACAAGATCAGCAACGGCCTGTGGGAGTACAGGCCGGACCTGAAAGGCGAGGTCTGGAAGCGGGGAGCGGAGGCGGTGGAGAACCTGGGGTGGTTGGATGGCGCGCTGCGGCCCACGGCACGGGAAGGGGGAAGCGTGACGTGGCGAATCCGCAGCCCGTATGTTTTCGTGGGAGGGCGGCTGGAAGCGGAAGGCGACGGCGCCCAGTTCGAGCTGTCCTGGGACGGCAAGGACTGGCAGGCCTGCGGAGCCGATCTGGACGGGTTCTTCCCGCCGGCATCCCCGGCGCGGTACGAGTTCCTCCTGCGCTGTACGCTGCCCGACGGCGCGGCGCTGCGGAGCATCGGCATCGTCTGCGATCTGCAGATGGCGGTGCTCACGCTCCCAGGAATGGTGGTGGGAGACAACCGGTTCGTTTACACGGATGACACCCAGGGCCCGCGGGATGTGCGGGTGACCCACGACTGGGTGGAGCGGTCGCTGTCGTCGCCGCCGCCCGCGCCGCCGGGACCTGTGTTCCCGGAAGACGGGGCGACGGTGGAGGGGACGAAGATCGTCTTTCGATGGACCCCGCCGGATGCACCGGAGGGGCACGAGATCACGGACTACGAGTTCCGCCTGTCAGACCGCCCGGACATGCGCTGGGCGCTGTCGCCCAATTTCACGAAGCTAATCTCGAACACTGCTGACAGGGGCAAGGCGCAGTACAGTCTGCCGAGAGAGGGTTTGATCTCGCCAGAAAGGGTATACTATTGGTCAGTTCGCGCACGGAATTGCCACAATCTTTGGGGTCCGTGGAGTGATGTGTGGACGTTCCGGGCGGAAGGTCCGGCTGTTCCGGAGGCGGTTGGCCTGGAACTGGATGACACCAGGAACGTCTACGTTCTCAAGTGGCAGCCCCATCCGGAAGGCCGCACTCCGGTGAGGTACCGGGTATACGGCAGCGACGAGAAGGGGTTCAGCGTCAGCGACGAGCCGTACGCGGTGAACGTGGGGAACCAGAAGGAGAAGCTTCCGACCCCGTTCCCGGCGAACTTCGTGGCTGAGACCGCGGATTGCCACTTGGATGTGATCGGGGACGGGATCCGCCTGCCCAATGCAAACCGGGCCTACTACCGCGTGGTGGCGATTGACGAGAAGGGGAATCGGAGCTGGTCGTCGGACTATGCGGAATCGCCCCGGCCGCTGATTGTGGTGAACGGGAATCTGAAGGCAGAGGTTGGGCAGGAGTTCCGGTGTTCCGTGACCTGCATCCGTTCGCTGGGGGATCTGCGTTGCCGGATGATCGACGGGAATAGCTACAACGCGAACTACTGGGATCAGGAACAGCCGCGTTGGGAGCTTGAGGGTGGCCCGGCGTGGTTGAGTCTGGACGGCGACGAGCCGGCTCTTGCGGGAGTTCCGGACCATGCCGGGACTTACGACGTAGTTCTGAGGGCGACGATCGATGGCCGGGGGGCTACTTCGCGCTTACTGCGGATCGAGGTGAGTCGGTAGCCTAGTTGGGCAGCATCGCAATGCCGGGGGGCGTTGCGCGTACCACGGCAGGGGTGCCGCGGGGCCATCCCGCCGACCGATGGGGGGAAAGGGGCAGATTGTTCAGGTCCGCTTTCGCGGGTCGAGGGATCTGTTGTCGGTCACAGGGAATGCTGTGCTGGGAGGCAGGGCCGTGGATATGAGCATCCACTATCTGGTGTTTGGTGCGGTGGTTTGGGCGTTTACGTTCTTCGGGCTGGCGCTGCACGTGG
>JAGPGE010000303.1 GCA_018056145.1 Armatimonadota bacterium | reverse complement strand
GCTCCATGGCGGGGAAGTCATTGCCACACGACATCCTGCTGTACTGGGGGTCATAGCGTGTCGATTCCGCGCCTGATCCTGGTTCTCACCGCCTTCCTGTGTGTCTGTGTTAGCGGCGCTGACCTCGGCCCCGGAGACCGGCTGCCCGACTGCTCGAAGGTGCCGGTCCTCACGGTCCAGCAGGCCTACCGCACGGATCTGCACGACGTGCCCTCGCTGGAACAGCTGCTTATCCCTGACGGTGTGACGGTAGTACGCTTCTGCTCCCCGCGCGCGCCCCGGGGCGGCGCTTTCCGCAGCTTCTTCCTCAAGGAACTCTCGTCGCTCAAGAAGGGCATGCACAACATGCCCTACCCGTGCCGGGTGGTGCCCGTGATTCCCCTCGGCGACACGGTGCTGCTGGCCTCATTCGACGGGAACGTGTACGCCCTGCGCCAGTCCAAGCCGATTTCGGTCTGGACGGACAAGGACGTGGTCCCGCGGTGGTTCATGGCGGCGCTGGCGCGGCAGCTATACCAGGAGTCCGCTGAACTGATCGTCCGCGCAGGTAAGGGCGAGCCGGGCGCTGAACTGGTGCTGACCCAGTTCGATGATCTGCTGAAGCAGATCCGGGCGCAGGTGGCCAATCCTGGTACTGCACCGCGCGTGTTGCCCCGTGACGTCCCCGCGGAGCATCCCGGCGCGCCTTTCGTGGAGTATGTGCTCACCGCCGGGCTTCTCGGCGGGTACCCGGACGGGACCTTCCGGCCCAGCGAGCCGACGAACCGCTACCAGTTCGCCTCGGCCCTGGCCTCAGTGCTGGATTGGGTGACCCGGCCCGACTATACCTGGCGCACGCTGAAAACCGAGAACATGGCCGGGGTGCAGGTGGAAGTGCGCACCGATCCGGTTGAGGGCAGGCCGCCAATTCAGCCGGCCGACGTCCCGTCCTCGCACTGGGCGAACAACGCCATCACCCAGCAGGCACAGAAGGGCTTGCTGCAGGTGGATGCAGAAGGCTACTTCCGGGGCGAGCGCCAGGTCACCCTCGCCGATGCCCGTGAGCAGTGGAACCTGATCGCGGCTTCCGTGAAAGTGGTCCGCACCGAGTAGCTGACCGGTGATCTGACGAGATTGACCGCTGCAATCCGGGCCGGCAGAGAAGTGGCTGCCGGCCCGCCACTTGAGCAGATGATGGAGGACGCCATGCCGAGCTCCGATCCGAACCGGCCGAACGTGATCGTGATACTCACCGACGACCAGGGCGCGTGGGCCATGGGCTGCGCCGGGAACCCGGAGATTCGCACGCCCAACCTGGACCGCATCGCAGCCACAGGCGTGCGCTTCAGCAACTTCTTCTGCGTGTCACCGGTCTGCTCACCTGCACGGGCGTCGCTCCTCACCGGCCGCATCCCATCGCAGCACGGGGTTCACGACTGGATCCGTGCCGGAAGCTCGACCACGGAACCCGAGCGCGGCGGCGTGCTGATTGAGTACCTCGCCGGCCAGCCCGCATACACGGACTTCCTGGCGCAAGCGGGGTACACCTGCGGGATCAGCGGCAAGTGGCACATGGGTGATTCCCACCACCCGCAGAAGGGCTTCAGCTTCTGGGAAGTCCACGCGCGCGGCGGCAGCTCGTACTACAATGCGCCGATGATCCACGATGGGGAGCTCTACGAAGAGCCCCGGTACCTGAGTGACGCCATCACCGACACGGCCCTGGGTTTCCTCGATGCGCAGCGCGGACAGGAAGCGCCCTTCTACTTGAGCCTGCATTTCACTGCGCCCCACAGCCCCTGGGGTCGCGATGAGCACCCGCACGAGATCTACGACGACTACCACGCCAACTGCGCCTTTGCCTCCATTCCATCTGAACCGATGCACCCGTGGCAGATCAACTCCGCCCCGTGCGGCTGGGATGAGGACAGCCGGCGGTCGGTGCTGAGCGGGTATTTCGCGGCGGTGACTGCGATGGACCTGAACGTCGGGCGCGTGCTGGACTGGCTGGAGCGCGAGGGGCTGCGCGAGAACACCCTGGTCTTCTTCACCAGCGACAATGGGATGAACATGGGGCACCACGGCCTGTACGGTAAGGGTAACGCGACCATGCCCCTGAACCTGTTCGACACTTCCGTGAAAGTGCCCACGCTCATCAGCCAGCCCGGCAGTGTGCCGGAAGGCATGGTCTATGACCACCTGTTGAGCCACTACGACTTCATGCCCACGCTGCTGGAGTACGTCGGCCTGGAGAACCCGGACGCCGCGGACCTGCCCGGCCGGAGCTTCGCGCCGCTGCTGCGTGGAGAGCGTTTCGACGGTGACGAGCGCGTGGTGGTCTACGATGAGTACGGGCCGGCGAGGATGGTGCGGACACGCGACTGGAAGTACATCCATCGGTACCCGTACGGACCCCACGAACTCTACCACCTGTCCGAAGACCCGGATGAGCGAACCAATCTCCTACACGACGAAGGGTGCGCGGCGGTTCTCGCTGAGTTGCGCGCAAGCCTCGAAGATTGGTTCGTACGCTATGTGGATCCGGCGCGAGACGGCGCGCGGCAGGCGGTGGTGGGCACGGGGCAGATCGGCTTGGTCGGCCCGGGGAACGGGGGACAGGAGCCCTTCTTCGACGGGTGGAAATACCTCTCAGATGGAGGCGGAAAGCCTCGCACAGACTTCCCCGTCTTCTCCTAGTTCCGTCACAATCTGTCCATTGACAGCAGCATGGCATCTTACTATGCTCTGTTCATGCTGTCGATAATTACTACCAGAAATCATGGCGGTTAACATGCCTGAAGGCCGCCCGATATACCCACTCAATGTGGCCGCTCAGCTCGTGGGCCTCAGCCCCAGGACGATACGGGGCTATGAAGAGGCCGGCATCATCGAGCCTGCGCGCGTGGGGGGCAATCGCCAGCGCCTATACTCCGAGCAGGACCTGAAGTGGCTCCGCTGCATCCGTGACATGATCCACGACGAGGGCCTGACAGTCACCGCGATCCGCAGGCTCCTCGACCTGATTCCCTGCTGGCAGATCCGCCACTGCCCGGCCGACGTCGCCCTGTCGTGCGCCCCACACCTGAACATACCGCGGGTGGCCTGTGAGGCCAGACAGCCGGCACAAGCCACTGATGCGCGAGAGACGGGCGAACCGGGTGCGCAGGTCTTGCATGACGAACAGCGCTACCTGGAGATCCGGCTGGTCTATGGTGTGCAGGAACTAGGCGCGGTCATGCCCTGCTCGCGGTGCATCAGCGCGGAACGCATCGCGCGTAAGGTCGCACTGCGATACCCCGGCCAGGTCTGCGTCCGCAAGTACCCCATTGATGCGCCTGAGGTCGCCCGGTTTGGTGCACTCATGCCGCCCGCCGTGCTTGTGGGGGATGAGATCGTGAGTTCGGGCAGGGGAATCTCAGAGGAGCGCCTGGAGCAGGCCGTTGCCAGGCGCCTTGATCAGAACTGATACCGACCGCAGCTTTGCTGGCCTCATGATGGCAGTAATAATTGCCATAAATGATGGCGGCTAAAACAGGGTTCAATGCCGCAGATCCGAAGAGGTGCCAGGAATGTCGAGATCAGGGTTCACGCTCATCGAGCTGCTTGTTGTCATCTCGATCATCGCGGTTCTCGCAGCCATGCTGTTTCCCGTCTTCGGCCAGGCCCGGGAGAAAGCGCGCTCAACCGCCTGCCTCAACAACCTGAAGCAGCTTGGCACGGCGAGCATCATGTACTCGCAAGACTACGATGAGATGGTGCTTCCACACTGTTTCCGTGATTTCACGGACCCCTCCGGGGCTGTCTACCACTACTGGTTCGAGACAATCGCGCCATACGTGAAGAACAACCAGGTGTTTATCTGCCCGTCGCATCGCGGCGCGGTGGGAGGCCACAGTTTCGTGGGCAGCTATGGCTATCTGTGCGACGGCTTCGCCCCGAACCCCGCGGACCCCAACTATACGGGTCTGCCTTTCGGCGGCGTATACGCCCTCAGCAGCATACATCGGCCATCCCAACTCATCATGTTAGGCGAGTCTGAGAAGGCAACGTGCCGTGTGTGCCCTGCCTACCACACGCACACCTTCCCTCCGGTCTGGCCAGTTCAGGACCGTCACCAGGGGGGCAGCAATCTGCTCTTCTTTGACGGCCATGCCAAGTGGCTGAAGTACGAGCAGACCCTCGCGCCGCGCGACTTGTGGAGGAACCTGCCCTGAGCGGATGCCTAGGCATGCGTCCATGCCAGGAAGAAGCGTCAGGATAGCAGGCGCACACAAATGGATAGCCATCGCATAGCAGGGGGAAACCATGCCGGACCAGCACCCCAAGGTCGCGATTCTCGGATGTTGCGGCATCGGCCAGACAGTGTCCACGGTCATTCGCCGCGCAGTGTACGCAGTTAGAGACGCGAGGCCGGAAAGCGTTGTCCTGATTGGCAGCGGGCCCCTTACGGGTGATGTGCCGGAGGTGCTGGAAGCGGCAAGCAGACATCCTCTGGTGGTGATCGACGGCTGTAGTCCACGCTGCGCCACGAAACTGGCTGAGGGCAAACAACTTGAGGTGGCCGCAACGATCTACGCCGGGCGAATCCTGACGCAGAACAGGCTCTCCCTTCTGGGTGAAAAGCGGGAGGAGCTTGGCGAAAGGGGTCTGGCGGCGTCACGGGCGATTGCCGATTCCATTCTGGAGACGGTCGACAGGCTCTTGCAGGAACAGAGCAACCCGGCAGCTGGATAGAGCTCTCGATCCCGGTCGTAGGAGGCGCACCATGCCCAACTCAGTCTGTATTCAGCCCTGCTTGGGTCTGGAGATGAACCTGACAACCATAGGCCGGCAGGCCAGCTACCTCGCGCACCAGCGCCTGGGTGCGGAACGCGCTCACCTCGGCTGCGCGCCCGCACTCTATGCCAACGTCCACGAGGATGTGGTCTTCCTGATGATCGATTACGTCATCGCGGTGGAATCATGCGACAAAGGTTGCGCGAACCATCTGGTCCGCGAGAAAGGTGGCAGCGTCCATGCCACTGTGCGGGTGGATGAGACTCTGAAAGCGGCGGGTTTTGACCTTGCGTCGCTTCCCGGCGATCATGCCCCATTGGATCACCCCGCGGTGGTCGCCGCCGCGGAAGAGATCGTACGGGTGGCTGAAGCCCTGTTGGGGAGTGGGCGCGAGTGAGACGCCCATCGCTGCGTGGGGAGATGATGGGCGAGCTTGCAGGGTCGTTCCTGCTGGTCTTCTTCGGCACGGGGTCGGTGGCCGTGGCTGTCCTGACAGGTGCGCATCAGGGCCTGTGGCAGGTGGCAACGGTCTGGGGCTTCGCCATCGGCCTGTCGATCTACGCGGTGGGGGCGGTAAGTGGCGCGCACCTGAACCCGGCGGTCACCGTGGCGATGGCGATCTTCCGCGGACACGAGTTCCCCGGCAGGAAGGTACTGCCGTACATTGGCGCACAGATGGCCGGCGGCATCCTGGCATCGCTGCTTCTGCTCGGGATGTTCGGGCCAACGTGCGCGCGCTTTGAGCAAGAAAAGGAGATCGTGCGCGGGCAGGCGGGCAGCCAACTCTCCGCAATGTGGTTCGGCGAATACTTCCCGAACCCGGCCGTCTACGGTACCGACGCGGAAGCGATGGCGCAGGTCAGTGTTGCGGGCGGTTTCATCGGGGAGATGGTCGGCACCGCGCTGCTGCTTTTCTTCATCATGGCGCTAACGGATAAGTGCAACAAGCTGGCCCCGATCGAAGCCAACCTGCACCCGTTCCTGATCGGGTTCGTGGTCGCCTGCATCATCAGCATTGTCGCGCCACTGACACAGGCGGGTCTCAATCCGATGCGGGATTTCGGCCCTCGCATCGTGTCATACTTCGCCGGCTGGGGAGCCGTCGCGATCCCCGGCCCAAGGGGATGCGAGTGGTGGGTCTACATACTTGCGCCGCTGGTTGGCGGGCTGATAGGGGCGTTCGTCTACGAGACGCTGGTCCACCCGCACCAGACCGGAGAACGCGTCGCGGCCAGTGAGGACCGTAGCGCGTGCGAGTTGTTCCAGTGCGGCTGCGCGGAGGAGCAGGAAGTCAGCTGAGACCCGTTCAGCGCGGATCGAGCGCCAGGACTGTGCCCGTCATGTCTACCAGGTACGTTCTGCCGCCGTCGTAGGCCGGCGAGGCGAAGACGAAAGTGTCCGGGAAGGCCTTGTACTGGCGCAACACCGAGCCGGACGCGGCATCCAGGCTGGTCAGCGTGCCCAGCGTGGAAGCCACCCGAACCTCGTCCCCGCAGGGCGCGACGGGGGACGGCGCGTATCCCGTGGGAGCTTCGGCCGTCCAGACTTCAGTTCCGTCCGTGTTCAGGCGGACCACTTTCCCATCACTGCGGCGGAGATAGACGGCGCTTCCATCCGGGTTCGTCGAGACCGCGCCCACCTTGCTCTGAGACCCGGTTTCCTCGCCCGTGGCGGCGTCGAGAACGGTCAATGTGTAGGCGCGATCCGCTGCGAACACGTTGCCTCCCGCGAACACCGGGGCACAGTCGGCGGGGCTGTAGTACCGCGCGGCTCCTGAAGGATTAGCGGCGCCGCGGCTGGGCGTGCGCCACTTCAGCGAGCCATCCGCCAGATCGAGACCGTAGATGAACCGGTCCCACGCACCCGCGAATACCATGCCATTCCCGGCGCAGGCGCCGGACTCCACCGCGTATTCCGGCGCGGTGCTGGTCCAGGCCACCGCGCCCGTGGCCTGCTTCAGGGCCACGACGGTCCCCGAGTTGGACCCCGTGATTGCCAGGTCCCCAACCAGCAGCACCGTTGCGTAGACCGCTCCGCCGACGTCCCGCTTCCAGCGGAGGGCGCCGTCTGTCTCGACGCAATAGACATTGCCATCCGCGGAGCCGAAGACCACGGCATCGCCGCCCGAAGTAACCATGGGCTGGGAGCGCACTTCGCCGCCCGTGATGAAGCGCCAGCGGATCTCGCCAGTCTCCCCATCCAGGGCGTACACCGTCCCGTCATTGCAGCCAACGCAGACCACACCGCGATGTACCGTTGGTGTGCTCTGACAGGAGCCCGAC
>JAGPGE010000302.1 GCA_018056145.1 Armatimonadota bacterium | reverse complement strand
CCCGAGGCCCGCGCAGTCGTGCGCGCGTGCGACGACGCCGGAATTGTCCTCGGCGTTAACCAGAATATGCGCTACGACCAGTCGATCCGCGCTCTGAAGACCATCCTGGACCGCGGCTATCTCGGCGAGCCGGTGCTGGGGACCATCGAGATGCGCGCGATCCCCCACTGGCAGCCGTTCCTGGAGGAGTACGACCGCCTCACGCTGCTAAACATGAGCATCCACCATCTCGACTGCTTCCGATTTCTGTTCGGCGATCCGGCGAGCGTCTACGCCAGCTGTAGGCCCGACCCGCGCACCCAGTTCGCGCACCGGGACGGCATCTGCCTGTATATTCTGGAATACGAGGATGGCCTGCGCGCCTGTTCGTGGGACGACGTCTGGGCGGGCCCGGCACGGGAAGGCGCCGCGGGCGACTGCTATATCAAGTGGCGCGTGGAGGGCACCGAGGGCCTCGCGCAGGGCACCATCGGCTGGCCCGGGTACCCAAATCGACAGCCAAGCACAATCGAGTTCTCCACCACGAAGCAGCCGGGGGGCTGGTTCCGGCCGCAGTGGCGCGAAGTGTGGTTCCCGGATGCCTTCTCGGGCACCATGGGGATGCTGTTCGATGCCATCGCCACCGGCACCGAGCCCACGATCAGCGGCAGGGACAATCTCAACACCATGGCGCTGGTGGACGCGTGCTACCGGTCCATCGATGAGCATCGCCCGGTTGCGATCAGTGAGGTGACGGGGAAGGATGGGTGAGGTCAATACTGGGGATGCGGTGCTGGACGAGATCGTGCGGCGTATCGTGGAGGTGGCCGACCCGGACAGGATCATCCTGTTCGGCAGCCGCGCCCGCGGCGACGCGCGGGAGGATAGCGACTATGACGTGCTGGTGGTCGCCGACTGTGACCTCCCGCAGTACGCGCGAACCGTCCCGATCTATCGGGCCACGAGCGGCATCACGGAGCCGGTTGATATTGTCTGGTGGACCCCCGAGGAGATCGACGAGTGGCGGAACGTGCACAGTTTCTTCGTAACCCGCGCGGTGCGAGAGGGGCAGGTGCTTTATGAAAGGGCCGCTTGACAATGCCAGACTGCTCATGGAGCACTCGGAGGAGGATCTGATTGCGGCGGAAGCGATCCTCGCGACCGGACTGGCACTGCGCCAGTGCTGCTTCCACGCCCAACAAGCGGTTGAGAAGGACCTCAAGGCGCTCCTTGCCATGGCCGATGTGGACTACCCCCTCACGCACAACCTGGGGGCGCTGCTTCCGCTGGTGGAGGTCGATCACCCCCGGCTGACGGTGTGGGCGGAGGAAATCGTGTCGCTCACCCCCTTCGCGGTTGAGGGACGTTACATAGGCCTCCAGAAGCCTGACCGAGACTGGGCCGCGGCAGCATTCGCTACCGCCAGGAGGGTGCATGGTTACGTCTCAGGAGTTCTGGAGGCAGCCTGCGGGTCGGCGGAGGAACGCGCGCAAGAGGGCGCGAACGATGACGAGGGCAAGTGAGGGCGATCTCTCCGGACGCCACTCGAGGTAGACTGAACAGGGAGGCCTTACCATGAAACTCGGTCTCATCAACTCAGCATGGGCGCAGACGAATATGCCCACACCCGAGGGGATCCAGCACACCAAAGCCATCGGGTTCGACACTGCGGATATCCACACAGACCCTTTTGACATCGATGTCAAGGAGCGCAAGCTGATCCGCGACTCGTGCCGCGATGCAGGCCTGCCCATCGTCTCCGTCTGCTGCGTCGCGGTGGGGCTCATCGACTTCAACATGCCGGTACAGCGCTTCCACATGGAGCGTTGCGAGGCGTATCTCGACCTGGTGTATGAGCTTGAGGGCCGCAATCTCCTGCTGGTGCTCGGCGAGTACATCTGGCAGCAGGAGGTCATCCCGCCCGGACAGCAGTGGCAGTGGGGCGTGGAGAACGTGCGGGAACTCGGGGAGTACGCGGCGGACCTTGGGCTAGAAGTCGCCATCGAACTGGAACCTTTCCACCAGTCGCTCATCAACAACGCAGAGAAAATGGTGCGTTTCCTGGATGACGTGGATCACCCGGCGGTCCGGGCGAATGTGGACGTGTCCCATCTCGCCCTGGCCCACGATCCGCCCGAGGCGATCCAGGGGCTCAAGGGGCGCATCGCGCACGTGCATTTCTCGGACTGTGACGGCAAGGTGCACGGTGACTTGCCGCCCGGCCGGGGTGTGGTTGACCTGAAGCCGTATCTCGCGGCACTGCGCGACGTGGGCTTCGACGGCGTGGTCAGCATCGAACTGGAGTACTCACCCGAGCCCGACAAGATCGTGGAATGGGTGACGGAGGCTTACCAGAGCACCGCGGCGATGATGGCGGAGTTGGGCATCAGGGGATAAGAAGCGCCGCACGGATATCCAGCCGTGGGGTGTGCTCGTAGTCCAGAGCACCGGGCCCCGCGGTCTGGTCCCCTGCCCCATCAGGCCTCCGCCAGCGCCACCAACTCCCGAACCAAGCGGTCCATCGTGGTTGATGGATTGCGGTCGAGTGGATCACCGGCGCGTTCGTGGTACGCCCGCAGACGTTCCGCATGGGTGAGCGCCGTGTCCTGAAGCGGGCCCAAAAGATCATACACGTCCTGTGACTTGCCGTAGTCCGGGATGAACTTCGCGAGCCGCATTCGCACCTCGCGCCCGGACAGTTCTGCCGACGAATACGCGAAGTGAAGCAGGAACCACAGCTCAAAACACGGGTTCGAGAACGCCACCTCGAAGCCGAGGCTTGCGGCCCGCGAGAGGGCGTCCTTCACCCTCGGGTGCTCATCGCGGTCGAACACGCACCAGACGCTGTCATACGGGCTGGTGTCGAGTTCCAGCGTCCGCATCACGCGCTTGACGCGCCGCTGCGCGCAGGTAACGACACTCAGGGGGTGTGAGCCGCTCTCGTCGCCGAGGACCTCCACCTCATCTCCGGCCAGGGCCAGATCGCGGCAGAGGGCCTCGAAGTAGATCGGCTCCGTTGCCGAGCCCTCGCATGCAATCAGGACGCGCCCGCGCAGGGGACCGTCGGCAGGCGGACGTCCTGGCGGAAGTGCGCGGCCATTGCGATTACGACGGGGTTCGAGCCGGGCCAAGCTACTGCTCCGTCGATGCCTGCGTGGGAATCTGTTCACTGGCGAGATGACAGGCGACAAAGTGTCCCGGACCCAACTCGCGCCATTCCGGGTTTTCGGTCCGGCAGATCGGCTCTGCCAGCGGGCAGCGCGGATGGAATCTGCAGCCTGAGGGTGGACGCGCTGCGCTGGGAACTTCACCGGGTAGCGGCCGGGGCCTCAGGGGGATTGTGGGGTCCGGCTCAGGCACGGCTGACAGGAGCGCCTGGGTGTACGGGTGCGCAGGGAAGTCGTAGATGATGTTGCGCGGCGCCAGCTCGCAGAGCTGTCCCAGATACATGACGGCCACGCGGTCGCTGATGTGTCTCACCACCGCGAGGTCATGGGCCACAAAGAGATACGAGAGCCCCAGGTCGGACTGCAGCGCCTTGAGAAGTTCCACGATCTGCGCCTGGATCGACACATCCAGCGCGCTGACCGGCTCATCACAGACGATGAAGTCCGGTTCGACGGCAAGCGCGCGGGCGATGCCAAGGCGCTGCCTCTGGCCGCCGCTGAACTCGTGGGGATAGCGCACGAAATCGGACCGGTCCAGACCCACGCGTTCGAGCAGGTCGGAGACGCGATCCCGCACCTCGTTGCGCGGAACAAGCCGGTGGATGCGCAGGCCCTCACCGATGATCGCGCCCGCGGTCATGCGCGGGTTGAGGGACGAGTACGGGTCCTGGAAGATAATCTGTGCGCAGCGACGGAACTCCGCCAGCGCCTTGCCGCGCACATGGCAGATGTCTTTCCCGGCGTAGTGGACGCTGCCGCGGGTCGGCTCCAGCAGCTTCACGGCCATTCGGCCCAGGGTCGATTTGCCGCAGCCACTCTCCCCCACCAGCCCCAGCGTCTCGCCGCGCATCACCGACAGGCTCACCCCGTCCACGGCGCGCACGTGCCCGACAGTCATCTGCATGAGGCCCGCTGTGATCGGGAACCACTTGCGCACATCGCGCAGTTCGAGAATGGCCTCGCTCATACCCGGGCCTCCTTCTCATCCAGCTGCCCGGCGAAGTGGCACAGGGCACGGTGGCCAGGCCCGGTCTCGACGAAATCCGGCAACAAGGAAGCGCAGATATCCTCGGCGTACTTGCAGCGCGGGTGGAACGGGCAGCCGGATGGCATCGCGGAGATATTGGGAACGCTGCCCGGGATCGGCTCCAGCTTCTCCGGCGTGCCTTCGGGAGGGCGCAGGCGTGGCACGGAGTGCATGAGACCGCGGGTGTAAGGATGGTCCGGCTGGGCGAAGATCTCGCGCGCCGTGCCCTCTTCCGCGATGCGCCCGGCGTACATGACGGAGACCCGGTCGCAGATCTGGGCGACTACGCCGAGGTTGTGGGTGACTAGGAGTATCGCCGCGCCGGTCTCATCGCGCAGCCGTTTCATGAGCTCGAGAATCTGCGCCTGGACAGTGACATCCAGCGCGGTGGTGGGCTCGTCCGCAAGGAGCAGTCGCGGCTCGCAGATCAGCGCCATGGCGATCATCGCGCGCTGCCGCATGCCGCCCGAAAGCTGGTGGGGGTATTCGTGGTAGCGCTGTGCGGCGTCGGAAATGCCAACGCGAGACAGCATCTCCACCGCGCGCTCCCTCGCCTCGCCCCAAGTCGAGTTCCTGTGCAGCACGAGAGGCTCTGACAACTGTTCACCCACAGTGAGGCACGGGTTAAGCGATGTCATCGGCTCCTGGAAGATCATGCTGATCTTGTTCCCGCGCAAGGAGCGCATTCGGCGCTCGGACCACGAGGTGAGTTCGTCGCCGTCGAAGCGGATGCTCTTCGCGCGCACGGTGCCGGACGGATGAACGAGCCTGGGGATGGCGAGGCAGGTCTGGCTCTTGCCGCAGCCGGACTCACCCACCAGGCCGCGCACCTCGCCGGGCTCGACGCTGAGATTCACGCCATACAGCGCGCGCACCGTGCCGTCAAGCGAGCGGAAATCAATGGTCAGGTCTTCAATCTCGAGCAACGCCACGTAGGAGTGCTCCTGTGGACGGATTCCAAGGTTGACGGCGAACGGCGACGGCGAAAGGCGAGCGGCCGGCGGGGTAAAGGCCCCGCCCTGCAGAGGGCGCAAGGCTTGCGGCGTCAGACGTTCTCGTGACGCGGGTCGAAGGCATCTCGCAGGCCGTCCGCGAGCAGGTTGAACGCGAAAACCGCCAGCAAGGTCGCCATGGCAGGGCAGACGATCATCCACCAGTTGGCCTGCAGGTAGGAGCGGCCCTCGCTGACCATCACGCCCCAGCTAGGGTCAGGCGGCGCTACGCCGAAACCCAGGAAACTGATGCCTGCTTCCGCTGCGATGGCTCCGGCGATGCCACCCGAGATCGCTACAACGATGAACCCAGTCATGTTCGGAACCATGTGCATGAAAATGATCCGCAATGGCCCCGCGCCCAATGCGCGGGCGGCGAGGACATACTCCTGTTCCCTGAAGGAGCGGAACAGGTTGCGGGTCAGCCGACACATGCCCACCCATGAGGACAGGCCAATTGCGAGGTAGACTTTGAACAGCCGGGGCTCACCCACCGGCGGAAGGGCGTTCGTCAGCGCGAGGATGAACAGCAGGCTCGGGAACGTCGCCACCACGCTGTAGACGAAGATCACAAGCTGGTCGATGAACCCGCCGAAGTAGCCGGAGATTCCCCCCAGCATGACTCCAAGCACGATTGCCACAGCCGTGGCGATGATGCCGACGATCAGCGCGATGCGTGTTCCATGGACCACGCGGCTGTAGATGTCGCGGCCGTACAGGTCGGTGCCAAAGAAGTGCTCCATGGATGGCGGTTTCTTCGCATTATCGAGGTCCTGCACGATGGGGTCATAGCGCTGGATATACGGTGCTGTCAGGGCCACCAGCACCAGCGCGACCACGTATGCAAGGCTCGCCATGGCCAACCGGTTGCGGCGCAGGCGCAGCCACACATCCCGCCAGTAACTGCGGTGCCGGGGTTTGGGCGCGGATTGTGCCAGACCTTCTGCTGCCACTGTGAGCCGCCTACTTGAGAGTGATCCGCGGGTCCATGTACGCGGTGAGCAGGTCGCCGACGATGTCGGCCAGGACGAACAGGATCGCGCCGAACATCACCGTCCCCATGATGGTGGGGAAGTCGCGGTTGTTGATGGCGTCCACCGCCAGCAGGCCAACGCCAGGCCAGGCGAAAACCGTCTCCACGAAGAACGCGCCGGTGAGAGCCCCCGCGACCGCAACCGACAAGTTGGTCACCAGTGGAATCATGGCGTTCTTCAGGGCGTGGCGCACAACCACGACCACTTCAGGCAGCCCCTTGGCCTTGGCGGTGCGGATGTAGTCCTCCGTGAGGACTTCGAGCACCGCGGTGCGAGTAAGACGCGTGAGCCCGGCAAAGGAGCCGAGGGTCATCACAAACACCGGAAGCACCAGGTGCAGCCAGCCTGCCGGCCCGTTGACGTAACCCGCGATTGGCAGGAAGTCCCACCGCTGGGCAAGCGCCTGGAGCGCGATCGCTAAGAGGAAGAAGGGCACCGAGACCAGACAGAAGGTGATGAACCGGATCGCGTTGTCAGCGGCCTTGTTGGCCCGCATCGCCGCCCAAAGCCCCGCGGCTATCCCCAGGAACATCCCCAGCGTCAACGAAGGGATCCCCAGGGCAGCAGTGGCCGGGAGGCGCTGGAGGATGGAATCTGTCACCTCGCGCTTCGTGGTGAACGACTGGCCGAAGTCCAGCACCGCCACGCGCTTGAGAAAGTTCCAGTACTGCACGTGCATCGGCTGGTCGAGGCCCCATTGTTTCGCCATCGCGGCTTCCATGGCGGCGTCGCGATGTTGGCCCATGAGCAGCCGCGCGGGATCGCCGGGCACGATGAAGAACAGAATGAAGGTGACCGTGAAGACGCCCCAGAGAATGGGGATCGCGAACAGGAGACGCCGGA
>JAGPGE010000301.1 GCA_018056145.1 Armatimonadota bacterium | reverse complement strand
GCCCCGCACAAGCAGCAGGAGCACTGCGAGAGCAGCCGCGATGCCGCTGATTGCTGCTCCAAACTGCAGATCACTGGCCACGTACCTGAACTCCACCTCATGCTCACCCGGCGGCACCACCACGCCCCTGTAGAGGTAGTTCGCGCGCAGGATCGGGGTCTCCTGGCCGTCAATCAGGCAGCGGAAATGGCTGTCCCACGTCTCACGGATGACCAGCAGGCACCTGCCGTCAGTCTCGCACCGCACACGCACATTCCCGCGATCATTGCTGACTGAGATGACCTTCCCCCGTTGTCCGGCCTGACCGAGTGACAGGTCCGTGCCCGGCTCCAGCTCAACCGCGGGTGTGCGAACGCCAAAATCAGCGGAAGCGATGTACCGTAGTGCGGACTCCCTGTCGGGGCAGAACACCGGCCGATCCGCGAACCAGGCCAGCGGCATTGCTCCGGGGTTTCGGCGGGCAATCCACGTCGGGTACCGCCTAATCACGGGCAGGTCGGCGAGCGCATCGGGATCCGCGGTGCAGACCACGGAGACGCCCATCGCGCGCAGGACCTGCTCGGGCCGCGCGGCTGTCAGACCGCTCGCCGCGTCAACTCGGCCGTCCAGCGTCGCGTTGAGCAGGCGGTCGATGTCCCAGTAGCGGGCGGGCACAAGCGCATAGAACACATTGGCAGACCGCAGCCCGTAGAGCACCTGGCGGTTTGGGCGTAGGAACTCCCGCTCCCTCCAATACCTGCCCAAATCTCCGGCCGCCCATCCGTGGTTGGGGGTCGGAATCACCGAGTCCGTGATGCGACTCTGTCCGTGGATGAACAGACAGTGAAATGCGCGCGAATCAACATGCCTGCACAGCTCCGGCGCCTGCGTGTAGTAGCTGGGCTCGATGGAGGGGTTGTAGTCACGCGCGAAAACGAAGAGCTGCACCAGTGTTACCGCAACCGCCGCTTCCCCGACCAGCCGCACGTCGAAGGGCCGCAGGCGGTGGGCGAGACACAGCGCGGCAGGCAGGCTCAGGGACAACAGCACAAGCAAAGTGATGGGATCGCTGGGAGAGAGACGTTGGATGAGGAACTCGTGCTTCTCCCGCGCCTCCTTCTGGACGGCTGAGGGCGTCGCGCCCTCTTCGCGCACGACCGCCTCGAGGCGCGGCACGATCAGGCTTCCACCCATCCGCAGTCCCACCCAAGTCACTGCCCACAGGCACAGGCACAGCAGGCCAATCCATGCCACGAGCGCCGGTGCGCGCCGGACTGTCCCCAGCGCCTGCACCCCGTATGCAGCAAGAAGCGACACGCCGATGCCCGTCAAAAGGACATACCGCCCGGCTCCGCGGAACCAGTTGAAGCCGGGCACATGCACCAGGAACTCATAGAGCGGGTTCTGATTCGCAAGCGCGAAAAACAGGGACAGGGGGATGATGCACAGCGCGAACACCCTCGCGCGCCCTCTGCCACACACACCGCCAACGATGGCGAACAGGAGAGCCACCGTTCCGGTGAAGCCGCAGACCTCGTAGTGGTGGTCGCGCCCGAAGTAGTCGCCTTCCGCGTACGAGCCCAGCAGATATGGGTGAACGAAATAGGCCAGATTGCGCGGCAGAAGAGCCAGTTCCCGCAGCTTGCCCGCTGTGACGGATTGCCGATCAGAAGCGCCCACGAGCGACTTGGTCGGCACGACCTGCACGGCGGCAAGGAGCACCGCTCCCAGTGCCACCGCGACTGCCGCCATCGCAACGCGCCCAACCCAGGCGGGCTGCCTGATTCCCTCACCTGCCGGCACCCTCCCTGCAGCGCCGATCAGGAGATAGAGCATGGCGGTGAGAAGCGAGTAGAAGAAGATCTGGGGCATTGCCGCCAGTTCCTGCAGCGCGAGAGCCGCCGCGGCTCCAACCAGCCACCCGTGCGCGCGGGGATTGCGCAGCCACTTCTCCAGGCAAAGCAGCATGGCAGGAATCCACGCCGCCGCTTCGAGCATGGTGATGTGCATGACGTGGGTGATGAAGAAGCCCGACCAGCCGTAGGTGAGCCCCGCGAGCAGGCATGGCATGAGCCGCATGCCCAGTTCGCGACAGAAAAGGGCCATGAAGGCCGCGCCCAGGGCACAGTGCAGCCAGACGAGTATCGCGTAGACCTGGTATTGCGGCAGCCCCGTGTACCCCAGCAGATGCGGTGGGTAGAACACGCCGGCCTGCCCCTCGGCGAGCACAGGAAAACCGTTGCCCATCCGGGACTCCCAGAGCGGCAGGTGACCCTCCGCGATGGCTTCCGCCGCCGAGGTGCGCAGCGGAAGGTAGGCGATGCTCACATCGTGCCAGAAGAGGGCTCGCTGCCCCACCACAACCGGCCCGAACAGCGAAAGACCGTAGGCTGCGAAGAACAGGCCGACCGCCGCGAACCAAAGTTGGCGCGAACCCGGACGGGTGGCAATTCCAGCACCCCGAGGCGAACCTGAGATCATGCCGGGGCCGCCGAGATCCCGCCATCGGTGAGCGAGTAGCACAGACCGCCGAGCGTGACGCGCGCCAGAGCGGGGGTCTGGTCATCTGCGGGACCCTTGCCGCACAACTCGATGCGCGCGCCACCAACCGCCGCCGTCTCGACTCCGTCTTCCAGCGCCGTCTCCACCGGGCTCGGATCACGGCCAGGCAACCCCGGGCACAGCACGGTCCCCAGCACCGCGCGCTCGTACGGACCGGACAGCGTGAAACGCAGGTGACGCTGAGGCAGCCACTGGTCGCTGGGCTTGTCCCGGGTTGGCGGCGGATCCCAGCCCTCCGTAAGCGAGAAGAAGCTGTTGCGGTGGACCATGAAGGTTCCCTCGAGACTGCTTCCTTCGCGCTCCAGCCTGAAGCGACGGGCGTCCTCGTCCACGTCGAACTCCGCCCATGAGTGGATGTTCCACTGCAGCGCTGAGACAATCCCGGGCACGGCCACGAACTCGTCGATCATCACGAATGCAAGCGCTTCTTTCAGGAAGACCACGTGACGCCGGCAGCAGGTGGCCCGGTCGGCGTAGCTTTCGTCGGCAATGCCCACGAGATACGCCAGCCTGTCATCTTCGAAGGCGTTGGCGATCGTGCCGCGCGAACTGTGGGACCGCATGATCTGCCCGGCGTCCGACAGCGTCACGCAGTTGTGGGACTTGGTATGCCAGACCCAGTGGGCGTGGTGGTTGGACCCGTAGCCGTCGTAGTACCCGCTGGGCATCGCGAGCACTCTCCCGCCCGCATGGAGGATGAAGTCGTTGTTCGCGGCATGGGAATGGCTGATGGCGCCGAAGGGCGAGGAACGAAAGATGAAGGCGACGTCGCGCTCGGGGTCGCGCAGGTCGGTTCGGACAGCTGCCCAGCCGGCGCCGGGGAAGACCCGGAGCATCCTATCCTGAGTGGTGTCCAGAGCCGGTGCGTCAGGTCCGCCCAGGAGGTATTCCTGCGCCGAAACCTCTGGGGTCTTCCGGTTCTCCGGCGTCTCAAGCTCATCCGCCACGGCCCGCAGGCTGTGCACGTAGTGGCTGAACTCGGATGTGCCTGTCTGCAGCTGGATGAGGTTGACCAGCCGGGCGTTGGACAGCCAGTTGCCCCGCCAGCGTTCGGTGTGATCGCCGAACCCGATCCATTCCGCGTACGGTGGCCAGCACCACTCACGCCACCGCGCATGGCCTACCCAGAAGGGCCGCCGGTACAGGTCCACGCCCACCCCCTGCTTGAGGGCCGTCGCGAACATGGTCATGATGGAAACGTACGCAAGCCCGTAGGACGGACCCTCAGCCCATGCACCGTCATCTCCCGCCCAGACGGGCCAGATTCCGCAGAGCACCGGCCGGAGCCAGTCGAGCCAGTCCACGGCCTGCGGGATGTGTTCGTGGAAAACCATCCCCAGGAGGGCCAGGAACACGATCTCGCGGCCTGCGTGGGAATCGAACCGCGTGACGCCGTAGCAGCCCCGGCTGTGCATGTGATCGTAGGTGATCTCACCGCGCCTGCGGAATTGCTCGATCACCAGCGCGCGCTCTTCAGCCGTGAACAGGTCCCAGGCCCAGTCGCAGGCCTTCGTGCCGTTCCAGATCACGGACATGTGCGCCTCATCGTTGTGGCTGATGTGGCTGGAGCCCTCGGGATTCCAGCGGGAGATCGAGGCCATGCGCTCGCAGGCGGCGCGGCCATAGCGCTCATCCCCACTGGCCAGCCACGCGAATGCCAGTAACTCCGCGCCTTTCACGAACCGCCGTGAATCCCACATGACCGGGGCCCAGGCGCGGAAGAAAGCCTGGTAGTCGCGGGTTCGGTCGGGCAGGTAGGGCGGTTCCTCAATCTCGTGGGGCTCCGAGAGTAACTGGTCGGCCGCAGACTCCAGGTCTTCCCAGGCCTTCGCTCTCGTGCCATTCCGGGACTCGCGGAAATCAGCCAGTTCGTGCCGGGACACGTAGAGTCTCGGATGCTCTTCTCCCAGGCGCCCGAGCCAGGTGTCCGTCGGCGGAACGATCACGGTGGCGGCGTCCTCCGGAATCTCGAAGCAGAAAACCTCCGGCTCCAGTCCCTTCGCGGTCCAGGTCCAATAGTGCACTCCTGGGTCAAATGCCCGAAAGGGCAGGTACATGGGGTTGCGCAGCCCGGTTGCCTCCAGCACAACGTCGCTGAGGCCCGCGTCCCGGGCCACCACGAGGCCGTACGAGGTGACGCCATCAACGGGCTTCCAGGCGAACACCGGCGGATTGGTCTGCGGACGGCTCCCATCCCTGGGCTGTCGCGGGTCGAGATGCGGATGGGCATGACGGTGCTGCTTCATCTGGCTGTCCTCCGGGTTCTTCGTGAAGGGGGCTGTGCAGGCGCGGTCACCGTTCCGGCGTCTGTCCCGGGGGCGGCACGGCGGCTCGGTGCGAGGCCGACCACGCATCGTATACGATCTGGATGAAAACTTCCGCGTCCGGCACTTCCTGTACCGAGAGCGTCGGGAACTTCTGGCGAAGGCCGTCCGCGATACGCTCCGCCACATCGCGACGACTCGCTTCATCCAGTTCGAAGCGCCGTTGCGCGAAGCGGACCACCGTCTCGCGTTCGCGGGGGCTGAGGGACATCACTCCGGGCATCGCCCGGGCAACCAGACCCACCGGCTGGGAGTAGCTGGCCGCACCATGAGTAGCCTCATCCGGGTTCCCAGCGTCAACCGGCTCGAAGCTGCGAACCTTGATGACCAACGTACCCGCGGCCATGTCGCCGAGGCGCTTGCACTGGCGCGTGACCAGTATCGAGAAGAGGCCGGCCATGTACAAGATTGGGAGAATGTCCACCAGGCGCAGGATATTGCGCACCAGTGACTGGGTGAAGCTCATCGGTCCGCCCTGATCGGTCACGACCACGAGCCCGGCAAGACGTTTGCCGGGAGACTGGCCCGCCCAGGCCATCTCGAAGGCCACGTAGTAGATCACGATCACCAGCATCGAGGACATGAAGACCAGCAGTGCCGACAGAAGCCAACTGTCCTGGCTGCCGGTGAACACCCAGCGTGAGGCACCAAGTGCCAGGGCCAGGGCGATGAGTACCAGAAACTGGAGCAAGGAATCGATGACCGCCGCGAGGAATCTTGACCCGATGCCGGCCAGCTCGAATTCCAGCTCCACGCGTTCCGGTGTCTCCAGCGTCACCTGATCCGACTGCATATCGCTTCCGGGGCCTGGCCCCGCACCTGTCTGGAGTATCCTTCTTCTATCATGCTGCCCGCGGACAGCACCCAGAATCGCGACCGGGCCGGCCAACGCCGGCTGACTGCTCTCCTTGAGCAGGCGGACCATCGTGGCCTGCCGTCCTTCGAGGACTCGCAGTTGCGCGAACTCGGCCTGCTGTACCGCCGGCTTGCCGCCCAGCTTTCCGAGGCCAGGGCCACGGAAGCGGACCCGGAGCACATCCACTACCTTAACCAGCTCTGTGCCCGGGCATACGCGCGGATCTACACAGGCCGCAGTCGCAGGCAACTGGGCATCGGGAGGCTATTCGCGGTCGAGATACCCCGCACCTTCCGCCGGCGCGGCCGTTACCTGCTGGCGTCGGGCGTGGTCTCCGTGGGTGCGGCGCTCATCGCGTACATCGCCGTGCTGGCCGACCCCGCCTGGGCGCCGGCCTTCGTGAGCGAGGGCGCCGTTCACATGTGGCAGCAGTTCGCGGACAAAGGCGAACCCGCCGGAAGCTACTTCGCCGACACCGCAACCCAACTCGGTGGGGCCGAGTTCTCCGGACTGCTGTTCAGCAACAACATCCAGGTGGCCCTCAAAGCCTTCGCGTTTGGGATGCTCTTCGGGCTGGGGACTCTCTTCGTGCTCATCGCCAATGGCTTCATGGTGGGCGCTCTCTTCGGTGTCGCGGCGAATGAGGACCAGTTGCTGCTGTTCCTCTCGGTGATCGCACCCCATGGAGTGGCTGAACTGTCCGCCATCCTCATCGCAGGCGCCGCGGGCCTGCTCATCGGACACGCACTGGTGGACCCTGGCGATCGCCCGCGACGGGATGCCCTGCGGATCGCCGCCCAGGA
The DNA here is from genome assembly GCA_018056145.1 of Armatimonadota bacterium. Taxonomy (GTDB): domain Bacteria; phylum Armatimonadota; class Zipacnadia; order Zipacnadales; family JABUFB01; genus JABUFB01. The sequence goes on along the minus strand of JAGPGE010000301.1, from coordinate 525 downwards.
TGCGGTGCGGCTCATCGTCGGCACCGTGCCCATGTTCCTGGTGGCCGGGCTTGTCGAGGGCATGATTAGCCCCCAGAATGCCGGGCTCTTCGCCGCCGACCCTCCGCGAATAGCCTTCGGGCTCCTAGTAGGGACCTGTTTCTGGATCTACCTGCTCTTCGGAGACCGCCTGTGGGGCCAGGCACGGCCCTCCGGAGCCGAAGACCGCACCCGCACGGAGGCTGCATGACATGCCACAGCTCGAGAAGCTGGGGACGCTGCAGATGCATCTGGTCGAGGTCTCACCCTTCGAGTGCAGGGGCGAGTTGCTCATCTTCGAGTCTGTGCGCCCGCGCACTCCCGACAACACCCGCGGCGGACGCCACTACCTGCGGATCCGCCGCCTTGCTGACGGGACCCGGGATGTCAAGGATGCGGCCGAGTTTCAGGCCGGAGAGGTGCTAACCGAGTTCGGCGAAGGGTTCACCTTTGGCGTGCCCTTCGCGGCTGATGACCGGGTATTCGTCTATGCCACCCGCGCCGACA
>JAGPGE010000300.1 GCA_018056145.1 Armatimonadota bacterium | reverse complement strand
GCCTGAGCGCGGAACTGGACCAGGCGCAGGAGCAACGGGTCCAGTGGGTGCTGCGTTGCTCGGAAGGGTCTGGCCTCGAAGGGCACGACCTGCGCCTGCTCCGCAAGGCGCTTTCGGTAATGAAGGTCAACGTGGAGGCTCCCTGCGGGCGCATCAAGCGGCGCTGGACCACCCCGGATCGCTGGCCGCACCGGCACATGTGGCTCTGGGACTCGGCTTTCCACGCGCTGGGGCTGGCTGAGGTGGACCCCGCGCTTGGGCAGGATGCGGTGCTGGCCATGCTGGACCAGGTTCAGCCCGAAGGGTTGCTGCCCCACATGGTCCCTGCCACCGCGCCGCCATCCGAAATCACGCAGCCACCGGTGCTGGCCTGGGCATGCCGCCGCCTGCTGGAGGTCACGCAGGACCGGGACTTCGCCGCGGAGTGCCTTCCGCCGCTGGTGCGGTATCTAGACTGGATGCGCGAGAACCGGGACCGTAATCGCAACGACCTCGTAGAATGGCACATTGAGGGCGCGCCGCTGTGTCGCTGCGGGGAGTCAGGTCTGGACAACTCGCCGCGGTTCGATGCCGCGACACTGCTGGATGCCGTGGACTTCTCGGCCCTGCTGGCACACGATTACGAGTGCGCGGCTGATCTGGCCGCTGCTCTTGGACGGACGGAGACCGAAGCCACGTGCCGGGAGCACTCCGCACGGATCTGCGCCGCGGTCAATGACCTGCTGTGGTCCGAGAGCCACGGCTTGTACCTCGACCGCGACTTCGAGGGCAACCTGTCCGGCGTCAAGGCCGTGAGCAGCTTCTTCCCGCTGCTGGCGGGGATACCCGATCCGGCTCGGGCCGCCCGGATGGTGGCGAGCCTGCGGGACCCGGCACAGTTCGCAACCCCAATGCCTATCCCCAGCACGTCGGTGGACAGCGGCCGCTACTGCAAGGACATGTGGCGCGGGCCCGCGTGGGTCAACACCAACACCATCGTGCTGCACGGTCTGCGGCGCTGTGGCTTCCCGCGCGAAGCGGATGCTCTCCGGGATGCGACCCTGAAGGGCATCCTTACGTGGTATGAGCGCGAGGGGTGCCTGTTCGAGTACTACGATTCGCTGAACCTCACCTCGCCCCGGGACCTTGACCGCAAGCAGCGCCTGATCTCGGGCCACGGCATCGCGCCGATCTCAGACTACCACTGGACCGCGGCGTTGACGGTCGCGCTCCTGCTGGAGCGATCGCGGGACGGCAGCTGACCCGTTGTGAAGCCCGGAGCTTGACGAGCCTGCAACTGCGTCGAGAAACGCCCATCCCGGTCCTCGGGCACGCGCAAACCCAGGGTCCCCACACGGGTCGGCAGATTGCCCGAGTAGTACCACTGCGGTAGGCGAGGCGCTGGTCCGTGCGCTCGTAGCGCCCCGCCCCAAGGCACTCATCCATCTCGCCTTCTGCCGTCTCCAGCACCAGGGCCTGCACCATCGTCCGCAGGAAATCCTCGTCCTGGATGAGTGTTGCTTTGACGTCGGATAGACTCTTCGTACACTGCTTGCGGGTCATGGCACTCTCCTTTCACGGCGTCCTATGCCCACGCTGGTGGAGATACCATGACTCAACTCCTCTTCGCTCAACCTGCGGCACACTCTCCAAAGGCGCAAATCGTCCCGCCCCGCCGGCAGGATGATCTGGCAGGCAGGGGGAACATGGTGGAACGCCATCAACGCGTCGCGCCGGGAAGTCGGTTCCAGCTCCTCGGCGCAGGGCGTGTCTGATGAGACACCGTGGTGATCCATGAGTTCTGCCGCAAGAGGTATTGCCACGCACCAAACCAGAACAGGGCGCACGTGCGGCGTCATCATGCCAGCCGGCTGCGCGAATGGGGTGACCATGCCAAACGAGTTGTGTACCAGCGCGGAAGAAGCCCTTGCTTACGTTGAGACCGTCCCGCCACGGCAGGGCGAGTCGATGATAGGAGTGCCCTTCGAGGCGCGTGATCTCGTGCGGGTCGGTTTCGTGGGCGTGGGCGGCCGGGGCTACGGCCAGCTGAATGAGGTGCTCGCCGTCGAAGGGGCGCAGGTGACCGCGATCAGCGATGCCTCCGAGGCCGCGACCGCGCGCGCCGGCAAGGCCGTCGAGGACAAAGGACAACCCGCCCCGGCCCTCGAGGCCGACTGGCGCAGGCTCTGCGAGCGGGATGATGTCGATATCGTCTATGTCTGCACGTCCTGGGATTCTCACGTCCCCATCGCCGTCCAGGCGATGGAGTGCGGCAAACACGCGGCGATTGAGGTCCCCGCCGCTGTGACCCTCGCCGAGTGCTGGCAGATGGTGGACACATCGGAGCGCACCCGCAAGCATTGCATGATTCTGGAGAACTGCTGCTACGAGTATGCCGAGATGCTCGTGCTGAACATGATCCGCGAGGGCCTCTTCGGGACGCTCACCCACGGTGAGGCGGCCTACATCCACGACCTGCGCGATTGCCTGCTGTCCGACTCGGGCGAGGGCCTCTGGCGGCGCTTCCCGCATATCGACCGCAACGGCAACCATTACCCGACCCACGGTCTGGGCCCGGTCGCTTGGTACATGAACATCAACCGTGGCGACCGTTTCACCCGGCTGGTCTCCATGAGCAGCCGGTCGGCCGCGCTCGCTGAACGCCGCGATGCGACCCTGCCCCCGGACAGCCCCAAGCGCGCCGAGGTCTATGCCTGCGGGGACATGAACACCTCGCTGATACAGACCAGTCTTGGCCGCACCGTCATGCTGCAGCATGACGTGGTGACTCCGCGCCCGTACAGCCGCATCAATCTCATCCAGGGCTCGAAGGGCACCTTCATGGATTACCCGCCCCGCTTCTTCTTTGACGATGTCCCCGGCCATGGATGGGAGTCGATCGACCGCTTCAAGGCCGAGTACGAGCATCCCCTCTGGCGCGAGCAGGGCGAACTGGCACGGCAACTCGGTGGCCACGGCGGCATGGACTTCATCATGAACTACCGGCTGCTGCAACTCTACAGGCAAGGCCGGGTCCCGGATATCGACGTTTACGATGCCGCCGCATGGTCGGCTCCGGGCGCATTGTCGGAGATCTCGGTGGCCTGGGGCAACATGCCCCTGCCGTTCCCGGACTTCACTCGGGGCAACTGGCAGCAGCCCGACACCCGAGCAATGCGGTAGCGGCGCGCCAACGCGAATGCGACACACCACCGCCGGAAGAGAGAAGACTGGAACAATGCTCATTGCGAAACTCATTGTCTGGCTTGGCTGCCTGATCCTGATGGGCGCACTTGCCGAGGCGGCGTCCGGCGACCCGATCACCGTGGAAGCCGAAGCTGCGCGGATCAGCGCGGACCGGGTGGAAGTGGTGGCACAGGACACATTCCCGAGCAAGTCCGGCGTCGCGCTCAAAGAAGGGGCAGTGAGCAACGTTGGCCTGCCTGAGTCTGCCCCGGATCTGATCTTCACCGTGAAGGTCTCGCAGGCCGGTCGTTACTGGATCCGCACCCACGCGGCAACGGACGCGAAGGGGACCGAAGCGATGCGAGTGGCCACGGGGAAGAATGCTTCGCTTCGGCTGATGATCTCCGTTGGCGGCAGTCGCCCGACAAAACGGGTCGTCTTCGTGCCGTGGAGCCAGCCGGGCAGTTGCACCCAGGCCATCGGCAAGTTCGACTTCACGGCTCAGGAGCAGGAGATCCGGGTCTGGCTGCCGGAGGGAGTGCGGCTCGACTACCTTCAAATCGCACCGTACACGCCCCCGAAGGTGCCGGAGGCCGCCGCCTCGTACGAGCCGGCCATCTTGCCGCCTCCGACCCGACCGCGCCTGTGGGTGAACGAGACCTCGCTGCCACAGGTGCGGGCAAATCTGGACAAGGCTGAGAATGCCCCGGTGTGGGCAAGGGTCAAAGAGCAGGCCGCGCAGCCCTTCGAGTTCAGCGTCGCCCCCAACATGGAGGCGACCCACAACCCCGCGCTGGAGCAGGCGGCCGTGGCCAAGGCATTCGTCCACCTGATGACCGGGGACCGGTCGCGTGGCCTGGAAGCCGTGGCGCTGATCCGCGCCTACCTGGCGGCGGTCCAGTTCGACAACCTCCTCGATATTACCCGCGAGATCGGCCGAGCCATCTACTCGGGCGCACTGGTCTACGACTGGTGCTACGCTGTGATGGAGCCGGCAGACCGCGAAAGCATCCGCAGCGACCTCATGCGCCTTGCGGATGACATGGAGATCGGCTGGCCCCCGTTCCGGCAGATCATCGTCAACGGCCACGGCAATGAGGCGCAGGTGAACCGCGACCTGCTCAGCATGGCCATCGCCATCTATGATGAGGACCCTGAGCCCTACCGCTACTGCGCGTACCGAATCCTCGAAGAACTGGTGCCGATGCGCCGCTTCGAGTACCAGTCGCCGCGGCACAACCAGGGCGTCAGTTACGGACCGTACCGGTTCGGCTGGGACCTGCACGCCGCATGGCTCTTCCGCCGCATGGCCGGACAACCGGTGTTCGACGACAACATCGGCGGCGTCTATAGGTTCTGGCTCTACATGCGGCTGCCAATCGGGCAGATGCTCCGCGATGGCGACGGCTTTTCCGACGGCCAGCAGGTGAACCTCGGGCTGACGCCACTCCTCGCGTATGCATACACCGGCGATCCGATCATCAAGGGCGACTTCCAGCGTCAGGGCGGCAAGGCCAGCGACCCGATCCTGTTCCTGCTGCTGAATGACCCCGATTTGGTGGCGCAGGAGAGCCTGGATGACCTACCGCTGACCCTGGACTTCGGCCCCGTGCTCGGATCGATGGTGGCTCGGACGGGCTGGAACATGGGTGCGAATACCGCGGACGTAGTGGTGGAGATGAAGGGGGGCGGCTACCATTTTGGCAACCACCAGCACTCCGACGCGGGGAGCTTCCAGATCTACTACCGCGGGCTGCAGGCCGTGGATCTGGGCCAGTATCGCTTCTACGGCACGCCCTACGACTACAACTTTACCAAGCGCTCAGTCGCCCACAGCATGATGCTGGTGGTGGATCCGGAAGAGAAGTTCCCGGGCGCCACGTCGAATGACGGCGGCACCCGCTACAACCGTGCATGTCCCGTCACTCCCGAGGACGTGGTGAGCAACCCGGCCTTCGCCCACGGCAGGAAGGTGTCGGCGAGCTTCGGGCCGGTGACGCAACGGCCTTTTTTCAGCTACTTCTCGGTGGACCTGAAGTCCGCGTACAGTGACAAGATCAAGGAGTATGTGCGCACCTTCTGCTTCCTCAATCTCGGCAACGAGCGGACACCGGCGGCGCTTATCGTCCTGGACAACGTCACTGCCGCTAGGCCGGAGTTCCGCAAGTACTGGCAGGTGAACACCCTCAACCCGCCGGAGCCGACCACCGATGGCGTAGTGCTCAGAAACAGCGCCCTGGGGCTTTCCGGCAAGGTGGATGTACGCATGCTGCGTCCAGCACCGGATGATCGCGTGCTGGAGATCCTGCAGGGCGAAGAGGCCAACAGCGTATTCGGGCAGCAGTTCACTCCACCTGACCCGACCAAGCCGGAAGGCCACGGCTGCCGCGTGCTGTTCACGCCCATGAGTGCGCGGGCGAGTGACACCTTCTTGGCCGTCATGGCGATGTCCGACGAGCAAGCGCCCGAACTGCCCGTGAGCCTCGAAGAATCGCCCACCACATTCGCGGTCACGCTTGCCGACCGGGTGGTTGTGCTCAGCAGGAACGGGAAGCTGCTCGATGGACCATTCGAAGTCCACGTTCCTGCCGGCGGCAGTTACCAGCTATTGCTCACCGGTCTGGCGCCGGGAGACTGGAGCATCCGCTCCGCCGACGGCAGCGTCCGGTTCAATGCCCGCGTCGAGCCCGAGAAGAATACGGCTTTCTTCATCGTGCCGGGTGGGGAGTTCACACTCACGGCCGAAGCACTGCCTGGCGCCCCCGAGTTCCAGGCCCCGCCGGACCTCATGCCCGCGCCGTCGCCGCCGCTCGCTCACCGCGTCCTGATGGACGGGCACATCCTGCCCGCGCTGCCCACCAGAGATGCGGGGGAGTGTCTGCTGGTGCCCGCGGCTGCTGTCCTGAAGCAACTGGGTATCACGGCGCTCGAGGAGGCCGGGGGCTTGCGCGTCAACGCCGGCGACAGAGTCGCCCTCTTCCGCGCGGGCGCCTCTGACTTCGATCTCAACGGCCACCACTTCCGTATGCCCGCGCCTGCGATACATGAGGGCGACGAGTGGTTCATCCCCGATAGCATCATCGCCGCCCTAACCGACCTCGGCCTGCTGCGGGACGATGCGTCCGGCTGCGTGCACTTCTCCCGGAGCTCAGTCGGTCCCCAGAGTGACGTGCTGTGGATCGAAGCGAACAAAGAGTCCGACCCTCAGGCCCTGCGCGCCATGGTGTCGGACATCCCCGGCCGCCGGGAATACTGGGCCGCCGAGGGACACGATGTCCAGTTTGACCTCACGCTTGTGGGACCGGCGACAATCGGGGGAATTGGCATCCATTGGCATCAGGGCGCGGCGCGGCAGGCGAGGTTCGCTCTCGAGACCAGCCTTGATGGCGCCACGTGGAGGAAGGTGTTCGAGGGAGCCAGTTCGGGGAAGTCGGAGGGCCTGGAGACATATGCCTTCGATCCCCACGAAGTTCAGTACGTCCGCTTCCGCGGGTATGGCAACACGGCCAACAACTGGAACTCCATCGTTCACTTCCGCCTGATCCGGGCCGGAGCGCAACCATAAGCGGGGCAACCATGACGCGTCGGGACCTGCTGCGTATAGGAGCGCTGGCGGCTGGGGGAGTCGCGGCAGCGTCCGCGTTCGGCGCACACGCCGACACTGGCGACCGTGAGGAGAGAGCAATGCCGCCAAACATCGTGCTGTTCCTGGTGGACGACATGGGCTGGCAGGACACATCGCTGCCTTTCCACGAGACGCGCACCCCCTTCAACAACCGCTACCATACGCCGAATATGGAGCGCCTCGCCGACAGTGGGGTCAGGTTCACCCAGGCATATTCGTGTAGCCTCTGCCCCCCGACGCGGGTGTCCCTGATGCCGGGG
>JAGPGE010000299.1 GCA_018056145.1 Armatimonadota bacterium | reverse complement strand
ATGGGAGAATGACAACGTCGGCTTCATCTCCCGACTCAACGCCGACGGCTCCATCGAGACCCTCAAATGGCGCGAGCGCACGAAGGACACCCCACTCGGAGCACCCAAGGGCATGTGCGTGCTCAACGGGTTCCTCTACTGCGCGGACATTGACCAGGTGCAGGTCTTCTCGCTCGATGACCCTGAGTCCACTGCAACCATCAAAGTGCCCGAAGCCCAGCGCCTCAATGACCTCGCCACCGACGGAAAAGCCGTCTGGGCATCGGACACCGGCCGGGGCATGGTGGTGCGCATTGACCCGCCGACCCGGCACGTGCGCTGGATGAAAGGCGTCCCGGTCATCAACGGGATTACCTTCCACAAGAGCCGCATGTACGCAGTCAGCTGGGATGACCACGAAGTGTACGAACTGGATCCGGCGGGCGTGAAGGCCCCGCAGCCATTCGGCCTTGCCCAGCATTTCACGGCGCTGGACGGCATCGAAGTGCTGGATACCGGTGAGATAATCGTCTCCGATTTCCTGGGGAACAAGGTCTGGCTGATCTCCGCCGATCACCTGCAGGCCCGCACCCTGGCCGACGTAGACTCCGCCGCTGATATCGGGCTGGATCGTGCAAACAACCGGCTGTTCGTTCCTCAGTTCTATGGCGACCAGGTTGACGTGTTCGAACTGAGGCGGTAAAGGGCCGGGGGCATTCCCCGAGCGTCCGACGCCCATTGGGGGCCTGGCACCGCGTTTGCCTGTCGTCTGCCAAACGCGGTGCCTGTCCCCGGCTTCATCCATCCGGGCACCAGTACGGTTCTTCCCAGCCCGACACTACTGCAGCATATCCTCCAACGGGGGGTCATGGCCGGCGCGCTGCGCCGCCACGTGCTCTGGCTCGTAACTCCCGTAGAAGGGCACGTTCAGGTCGACCCACAGCGACAGCCGGTACAGGTCATCGGCGGGCAGCTTCACGCCCTCATGTCCCTCGCGCAGCATGCCGATGAGCTTGCTCGCCCGTGCGCCCAGCCTGCCGGGGGTGCTCTGGGGGATCCACTCGCCACCATTGACGCTGTCGAACCACGGCACCAGACTCTTGCGAGCTAGGGTTTCGTAGGAGCGCGTGAATGCGGCCTTCTGTGACGCAAACTCCCCAGTCAGCGGCAGTTTTGCCGCCTTGCCATCGGGTCCGTGACAGCGGGTGCAGTGGCGGTCCAGCACCGGCTGCACCAGGCGCATGTAGGAGAACGGCCGGGTACCCTCCGGACCGGGCACTGGAACCGACGCTTCCCGCACTGCCGCCCGCGGACGCTGCACTGCCACCGCCGACTGTCTCGGTTCGTGGCAGCCCACGCAGGACCGCACTTCGCCGGGCTGCAGGTAAGTGATGCTGCGCATGGTCTGGACTGCCATGCGGTTCTCATCCAGGGCCTGGAAGTACACGGGCACCCCGGCCGGGGCCTCGAAATACGCCGACCCGTCCTCCTCAACCGGGACCTCCCCCACCACAACGCGCGCCGAGATCTGCCGTGCCACGCTCACCTTCGGCTGATCCGCGGCATAGGTGGTCTTCGGCAGAATCTGGACGACCCGCAGGCCCTTGATGGGCACATCGGGGAAGGCCTGCCCACTGGCGCGCACGTTCGCCACTAGGAACCGTCCGGTCTTGGCGCCCGTCTCCGCGTCGAAAGGATACACCTCGGGCCTCACCCTCGGACGCACCGGAATCGCTCCCTGCGACGGCCATAGCGGGTCGCGGTACAAGAGGATACGGTTCCCGAAACGGTCCGCGAGATAGATGCCGGTGGTCACCTGGTGCTCCGCACTATGGGTGGACCAGGCCGGGCTGTACGCAACCAGGTAGAAGTCTTCGCTCAGCGGCCAGGGGGTGTCGAAAGCCGAGTACGGATAACCCTCGGCTTCGGGAAAGGCGATCTCCGGCGAGAGGCGCTCCACGGGGTCACCGCCATCGAAATCCAGCAAAGGGTCGATCATGACCAGCGAGCCCGCAGCATAGCCATGATGAGCGCCGGCAATCGCAAGGATCTTCTGAGAACCCGGCACAGGTTGGGCCGACCAGAGCCCCCACGGCTTACGTTCATGGTTGTAGTTGCCGTACACCGCCATGGGAGCTGTTCCGTCGGGTCGGCAGCTCCACAGGCTGTGCGAGATATTGGTGTGCCGGTCCACATAGTCCCAGCGGGTGTACAACAGCGAGCCGTCCGGTAGAATCGCCGGATGCCATTCGTGGGTCTCATGCGCTGAGAGTCGGGTGATCTGCGAACCGTCAGCCGTCATGCGGTGCAGTGTGTAGGTCGGCACCGGGCGGCCGCTGCACCGGGTCTCGCCTCCGCGCCGGGTGGAGATGAACACGATGTCCCCATCCGGCAGCCAGCGCGGGTGGATGTCGTCGAAGCGTCCCTCGGTGATCTGCCGCAGGTCCGTCCCGTCCAGGTTCACGCTGAAGATGTGGTACGCCAGATCGGGAGAGCCGTTCCAGACGGGCTTGCGCGCCGCATCGCCCTTCGCATAGGCGAACACGATGCGCCGGCCGTCCCATGACAGGTCCGGCGAGAGGTAGGTGCCGAGGGGCAGCCGATCGCCGATGATGTCGCGTACCACAGGCTTTCCCCGCAGGTTCTCCAGCACGCACAGGGACCCACCGGGCCGGGCCAGGCTACCGAAGAACTGGTCGCACATATGCGCGAGCGCGCCGGGCCTGCGCTTCACGAAGACAAGAGAGTCGAAATCGAGCAGCGGATTGGTGAGCGCGAGGCGACGGCCGACATCCATCACACGGTAATAGAGATCACGACGCGCAAGTGGCGAGACGGTTGCCGCTGACAGTGCGTCCAGGTCCTTCCGTGCGGCCCCTAACTCCGCCGCGAGACCCGCCCGCCTGTCGCCGTCCAGTCTCGCAAGCGCGGACAACAGCCGCTCCTGGCGGTCCAGCGCTCTCGCGATGCCCTCAAGTGGCCAGCGCCGATCCCCAGCCACGGGCGCATCGTCGTGGTAGCGCGACGACCGGCCTGCGCTGCTTTGATCGGCGGGCCTGTTCAGGGCGACGTTGCGGTCCGGCTCTCCCGCGGGGTATACTTCAATTTCGTCGAGATGGAATGAACCCTGCTTCTCAAGCGCGCAGCGGACGAACCGGCCTTCGACCGGCTTCTCGCCGAAATCCACGGTTAGCGGCTTCCCGTCGCGGATGCCCCCGAAAGCCTCGCCGGTGTGCCGGAACACTTCCTGCCAGGCTCTCCCGTCCTGTGAGACCAGGATCAGCATGCCCGAAGCCCGCTGTTCGAGCCCGTCTTCATTGCGGTTATAAACGACGATGCGACCGATCCGCACACTCTCGCCCAGATCCACCTGCCACCAGGGATTCTTCGAATTGGTGGTGTGGAAACCGTAGCTGCCGGTCCGCTCGCCGTCCACACCACCGGCTGCGTCAGCCCAAGTCGGCGCGCCCTGTATCTCGCCACTGGGGTTGATGCGCACTTCGCCGACGCGCGCCTGCCAGTCCCAGTCCTCGCGGATACTCGCGGCGTAGTCCGGGGAAGTCTGAGCGGATCCGAGCCCACAGACGAACCCAGAGAGAAGATACAGCGCGCGACACCTAAAGCGACGGTGCATTTGGTTGTCTCCTGGCCGGGCAGGTGAATGCAGGCCCGATGGCCAACTGGCATTGTGCATATTCCCGCAAAACCGGCGGCTCTCCTGCAACACTGCGCACCCGGAGGCTGCCCGGGACCCGATCCGGAGGCGGCGCGTGACCGACCCTTCGCCGAACAGACCCTCGCCGACGAACCCGGAGATCACCGCTGGCCAGCTGCTGCGGTTCGTCTGGTCGCGCCTGGGCGAAATGCGTGTCGTGATGGTCATCCTCGCGGCGCTCGCGGTTGGAGGCCTGGCCGGCGCGGTCATCCCCCAGAAGCAGCCTGCGGAACTCTATCAGGATTGGTACGGCGGGTTCTTCGGGCGCCTCGTGCCCCTGTTGGGTCTGGATCGGGTGTTCTCGTCCTGGTGGTTCCTGCTCATCGGCGGCATCCTGATGGTCAGTCTGGTCGCCTGCACACGCAGGCTCTGGCGCCTGTCCGCCGGTCGGTGGCGAATTCCCACGGCGGAGGCTGCAGCATCAAGGTTCGCCGAGGATCAAGCGACGACATTCACCGCACCGTCCGGTGATGAGCTGCTGGCACCCGTTGGCCTCGCTGCAAGGCGCGCCGGGTATTCCGCGCGAGACCTGGGAGAGCACGAAGGTGCGCGCTGGATTCACCTCTCGCGCTTCCGCTGGGCGGCCTGGGGCCCGGCATTGACCCACTACTCCATCTTCCTCATAGGCATGGGCGCTCTACTTGGGTCGCTGCCGGCGATCTCAGTGGACACTACGGCGGTTGTCGTCGAGGGCGAGACCTACAAAGACCCTGACAACCGCATGCCCTTCGATCTGCGCCTGAACTCTTTTGAGGTGCGTCCCGACCCCGAATCGGGCGGCATCGAGAACTACTACAGCGACCTGTCTGTGCTCGAATCCGGACAGGAGAAGCTTCACCGGACCATCCGCGTGAACCACCCACTCAAGTACCGTGGGTTCTATGTCAGCCAGTCCAGTTGGGGCATGGCCGGCGCCGAAGCGACCGTGACCGTCGAGGGCGAAAAGTACTCCGTCTTCTTTCCTCTCGAACCCGCGGGCGAGAACGATCAGGGCCTGCAATGGCGCTTCCAGAAGGACAACGCCGCGGTCATCCTGCCCGACCGGAAGACCGCGCTGGTCGCCCGGTGGTTCGTCCCGGACGCCGTCGAGCGCCAGGGCCGGGTGGAAGGAACGGGTTCGGGGGTTCTCGGAAAGCCGGCACTGGGTATGTCCGTGGTCGTAGTCGCGGACGACGGGAAGCACGATATCCGCGACTTGCGACCCATTTTCACCGGTCAGTCGGCGCCGATACCGGGCGGAGAGGTCACGTTCGAGCGCGCTCTGTCCTGGTCGGGCCTGGGCATCCGGCGAGACCCTGGAGTGCCCCTGGTCTGGACAGGCTTTGTGGGCTGCTTGCTGGGCATGATGTTAGTCTTCTATGTCCGGACAAGCCAGGCCACGGTGCGCCTCGTAGTGGGCGAAGAAGGCGTCTCGGTCTCTTTCGCCACGACCGGACCGGGGCGCGACAATGAGGACATGCTCCGCCTTCGTTCGGCCCTCCATGAGGCATTCCCGGGCGCCGGTGACATGATGGACAATCCGTCTGGAGGCGACACATGACGCAACCTTCTCGGGGCGTGTGGGCGCGCGTCTGCCGCAGCCTGCCGCCGCTTGACGAAATCGACCGCAGCATCTACCGCACCATCGCCTTCGGATTCCCTCTGCTGACAATGGTCATCATCACCGGGGCGGTCTGGGCGCAGTACGTCTGGCAGCGCTGGTGGAGTTGGGATCCAAAGGAGACCGCGTCATTGGTCACGTGGCTCGTATACGCCGCGTACCTTCACGGGCGCAAGCAGAGGAACTGGGGTGGCGGGGCGTCGGCGGGGTTCGCGGTGCTGGGGCTGGCGGCGGTCCTGTTCACGTATGCCGGCGTGAATTACCTGCAGAGCCTTCACTCGTACGGCCTGGCCCACGCCTCGCCCGAAGGACGGCTGTTCGGAGGTTTCTCCGGGGTCAGTACCGCCGAAGCTCTGCTCACCACTGCGGCATTCGTACTGTTCCTGGTGGCCTTTGCGCTGTCTGCCGGGAACCTTGCGCGCGGCGTTGCGGGGTCAAGCAAGACGGCCCAGACGGCGGCTCTCGCCGGTCTGCTGGCGCTGTCGGTGGTACTGGTGATGCGCATGGTGGACGCCGGGCGAATCACCTTCACCAGTGGATATGATTTCTCGCTCTGGTTCGTATGGGGGATCGTGTTGTGCGCGCTGGTTGCGTCATTCCGGGGACAGGGCCTGGCGCTCACGGCCGGCCTGCCCCTGGCCCTGTTGATTGCGATGTACGGGTACCTGTACTTCCCGCACAAGGGTCACACTGCGCTGCCGCCGGCCCTTCAGAACAAGCTGTGGCTTCACATCCACGTGTCGCTGGCCATCTTCGCCTACGGGGCGCTTGCACTGGCGGCAGGATGGGGGATACTGTACTGGATTCGCCAGGTGGCCGAACGCCGGGTGGGGGAGGCACAAGTCGCTGAGACCGATACACCCACCAACACAAACGGGTGATCCCGCCAAATGAAGAGCACGCGATTCGCGCTGATCTCTAGCATCACGGCTCTCATACTCGCAGCGCAACTCGCCCCGGCGCTGGCCTATGAGTATGTCCGGTGCGATACTGCCCGCGAGACCTGGAGGGCCTCCCTGTCGGCCGAGGGCAATGGCCCGGAGTTCGGGCGCTGGTACTATATCGGTCCCTTCGACTCTCCCGAAGGCAGGGGGTTCGACGCCGAGTACCCGCCCGAGAAGGCCATCGACCTGCAGGCCTCCTACGAGGGCAAGGGCGGCCGGACGGTGCGCTGGCAACTTGGCACTCGCTTCCGCGACGGCCAGGAAAACTCCCTGCGCATTTTCGGCGACGACGACTGGATCGCCGTCTATCTCTACCGCACCATCACCGCGCCGGAGGCACAGGAACTGCCGGTCCTGCTGGGCAGTGATGACTCCATCATCGTGTGGCTTAACGGAGAGAGATTGCTGGCACACAATGTCGGGCGCGCCTGCACACTTGGTGACGAGCGCCTCACCCTGAGGCTGAACAAAGGCGAGAACCAGCTGCTCCTGAAAGTCTGCAATGGGGCGGGACCCTCCGGCTTCGCGTTCGCCGTGGATCAGGGCCCCGACACCCTCATCCAGCGCATCGCCCGTGACTTTCCCCTGGAGATCAATGACCTGCTGGTGGAACTGGACTGGATTCGCCAGGCGAGGCAGAAGAAGCCCACTCCAGGCGCTTCCGTGTCTGTCGATGACGACGCGCCCGGGGCTGTGGATGGTGTCAAGGACGGCGGCACCGGCTTCCACACCCAGCTTGAGGAGAAGCCCTGGTGGCAGGTGGACCTGGGCAGAGAGTACGTCCTGCACCGCGCGCTGCTGTACAACCGCGAGGACGCTGGCTCGCGCAACAACGTGCTGATGATGCTCCTGTCCAGCGATGGCGAGAACTGGCGACAGGTCTGGCAGAACCAAGGCGTT
>JAGPGE010000298.1 GCA_018056145.1 Armatimonadota bacterium | reverse complement strand
ATCTCCAGCGCGTAGTCGAGCAAGTCGCTGCGCACTTCCTCGCAGTCAGGCAGGTACGGCGGCACCATCACATCCTCCAGCCGCTTGCCCGCCCGCAGACCCGAGCCTTTCTCGTACACCCGGTGCGGCTCCTTCGCGCCATACCAGAAGCAGAACGGGGCTCCGTCAGGCCGCGCCGCCAGGAAATCGCCGAAGTTCGCGGCGTAATCGTTCCTGCTCATGCGCGTGGTCGGCGGGTCATTCTGGCGCCTATTATAGGCCGGACCGGCGGGGTTCCGGGTGCGCCCGCTCAGCTCGATACTCCCCGGTCCCCAGCCCTTGTATGTGTGCCCCACGTGGTAGCCGACGCGCTCCAGAATGTCCGGGTACACGTCGAACTCGGCGGGAAGAAAGCTCCACAGTATGCCGCCCTCGCGAAGCTCCCACGGGTTCCGCCCTGTCAGGAGACTGGCCCGCGAGGGGCTGCATGAGGGCGCTGTACAGTAGGCGTGGCTGAACAGCACGCCCTCATCGGCTACCCGGTCAAAGTTGGGCGTGTTCACGAAGGGACAACCGTAGGCGCTGGCATGCGGCCAGGCCTGATCG
Organism: Armatimonadota bacterium; assembly: GCA_018056145.1. Classification (GTDB taxonomy): domain Bacteria; phylum Armatimonadota; class Zipacnadia; order Zipacnadales; family JABUFB01; genus JABUFB01. Next base: position 6,565 of record JAGPGE010000298.1, on the reverse strand, counting down.
TCGGAAATCGCTAGCAGGATGTTGGGCAGTCTGTCGGGCATGGCAGTCCTCCGGGTCGAAATCCCCGCCAGCCAGACCGACGCCGGCAGTTGAGGAGTCCTTCGTCGCAGGGTTCCACGGCACCTCGCGGCACCACCGGGAGGGGTAACCGGTGGGCCGGGGGTCGCACTCGGTATTCTGGCTAATCCCCCGTCATCTGATCGCCGGCCTGAGCATTTCCGCGCCTTCCGGTCCTGAGTCTCGCCTCACAGCCCGCGACATTGCGGCGCTTGGTCGACGACCGGGTCGCGCCCGGATGGTATGCCCCACCCACTTCACGCGGTCAGGCCCCGGGCCGTTGGCCCGGTTGTCGCAGGGCACCTTCGTCGCTATACTGGTGGGGCTGCGTCGAGCCACCGCTCCGAGGAGCTACCCCGAGCATGAGCACCGCCGACCGCGAAGCCCCTCAGGTCTCTGTCGTCATCCCTGTGTACAACGAGGAGGAGACTCTCCCCCACCTTCACGAGGCGCTGGTTCAGGCCCTCACCGGCATGGGCCGGTCCTGGGAGGTCATCCTGGTCAACGACGGCAGCTCCGACCGAAGCAAGGAAGCGATGGATCGCATCGTGGACAGCGACCCGCGCTTCGTGGGGGTTCACCTTCGACGCAACTTCGGCCAGACCGCGGCCATGGCAGCCGGTTTCGATCAGGCGCGCGGGGAACTGGTTGTTGCGATGGATGCAGACCTGCAGAACGACCCGCTGGACGTTCCCCGTCTGCTGGACACGATGGATGAGGGCTACGACGTGGTGAGCGGCTGGCGGAAGGACCGCAAGGACAATTGGCTCACGCGCATCCTGCCCTCGCAGATCGCCAACTGGATGATCTCCACCGCAACTGGCGTCCATCTCCACGACTATGGCTGCTCGCTCAAGGTCTACCGCCGGGAAGTCCTGGCCGATGTCCACCTGTACGGCGAGATGCACCGTTTCATCCCGGCCCTTGTGTACTGGGCCGGCGGGCGCGTCGCCGAGGTCGAGGTCACCCATCACCCGCGGCGTTTCGGCAAAAGCAAGTACGGACTGAACCGCATCGTCAAAGTCGCGCTGGACCTCATAACCGTGAAGTTCCTGCTCTCGTACTCGACCAAACCGATCCAGGTGTTCGGGCGGTGGGGTCTTTATAGCTCACTGGCGGGGTTTCTGCTTGGCCTGTGGCTGTCCTTCGAGCGACTGGTGCTCGGACAGTCCATCGGCAACCGGCCCGCCCTGATTCTGGCCGTGCTGCTAATCGTAGTGGGCATGCAACTCATCACCATGGGCCTGCTGGCGGAGATGCAGACCCGCACGTACTACGAATCCCACGGCAAGCGCATCTACTACATCCGCGAGGTGCGCCGGCACGGGACGCAGGAGAGGGAGTAGCGGCTCTCAGGCCAGACTCTTCCTGTACCAGTCCACAAACGCCGACAGGCCATCCGCCAGGCTGGTCTGAGGCTTCCACTGCAGCAGGCGCCCGGCCTTCTCCACGCTGGCCCAGGTGTGCGGCACATCCCCCGGCGCCGGCGGCTGCCAGTCGATGACCGCCTTCTGACCCAGCGCCGCCTCAATTCCCTCCACCATCTGCAGCACCGTGATCGGCCGGTCGCTACCGAGATTGATGACCTCGAAGCAGCCGGGCTCACCAAGCTCGAGCGCGTGCATAGTGGCAACGATTCCCCGAACAATATCGCCCACGAAGGTGAAGTCGCGGCTCGCAGTGCCATCGCCGTAGACGGGGATAGGCTTGTCCTGCAGCATGAGGCCCACGAACTTGCTGATCGCGAGGTCGGGCCTCTGGCGCGGGCCATATACCGTGAAGAACCGCAGGCAAGTCACGGGCAGCTTGTGGATCCGGCTGTAGGTGTAACTGAGGGCCTCTGCCGCCACTTTCGTCGCTGCGTACGGCGACTCGGGCTTGTCAATGCGCTGGTCCTCGGAGAACGGAAGGCTGTTGGATGCACCGTAGACTGATGACGACGAGGCCAGTACGAATCGCTCCACGCCGTGCTTCCGCGCGGCCTCCAGCAGCGTCACCGTGGCATCCACATTCATCCGGGTGTAGAGCTCAGGGTCCTGAATCGACCCCCGCACACCGGCGCGTGCCGCGAGGTGGAACACGATCCGCGGCTGGTGCTCCGCGAACACCCGCTCCAGCATCTCTGCGTCACACACATCGCCCTGCATGAAGCTGAAGCCGGGATGGGCGCATACGCATTCCAGATTCCGGCGCTTCAGGCGCTCATCGTAATACGGGTCGAAACAGTGGACACCCACGACGGGGTGTCCGGCCTGTGCCAGGGCTTCGCTGAGATGGGATGCGATGAACCCGGCCGCTCCGGTCACAAGGCAGGGCACGAGTGAATGCATGTTGGCGCTCCGTGCGCAGGGGTTCAGGGCAGACCAGCGCCCTGCCTGCATCTGGTGGTGTGGCCGTCGCGTGCATCCGGCACTCAGCAGGATACGCCCGGCAGTCTGGGCCGTCAAATGCCCGAGGACCCTACGGGATCTCGTAGCTCACGATCTGGGCCTGTGATGCGAAGAAGATGCGGTTGCCCCGGATCGCGAAACCTGCGTGGATACCGCCAGGGTATGCCGCGATGACCTTCGCCTGCTTCGTGGCGCGGTCGATGGTGAACACGCCGCCGGAACTCAGCCCGTACAGCTCCCCTCCCGGGCCCGGGGCGACTGCATTGTAGATCACCCCGCCCAGCCCGTGGGGAACGCTGTGGATCACCTGCTTCGTCTTCGGATCGAATATGAACATCGAGGCATCTGCGAACCCGTACACGAGACCGTCCGGACCAACAGCCAGTGCCGTGATGGTCCCTTCGCCGGGCACGGGCACGGTGTCGAAGGTCTTCGCCCGCGTCTTCGGGTCCCACAGGACGAGCTTCGCCTCGGTCTGAGTCGGGTGGCTCCCGCCGCCGCCTGCGATGGTCGTCCCGCCCACAACCGTCCCGTCAGGCAACATCGCCAGGGCCACCACGCTCTGATCCTGCACCACGTGCATGAACTGTTCGACATTGCCGCTCTTCGGGTTCAGGACCACAATCGGCCCGCCCAGGAGCCCGTAGCCCGAAACGGCTCCTGCGTAAACTTCGCCATCCCCCGGAATCAGCGCCTGCGGCCGCCAGCCGCCGTTCTCGCCCTCATAGTGGATCCGCCATGGGTTGCCCGACGGATCGTCTTTGGGCTCCCAGGGCTGCCCGGGCTTGTAGATCATCAGCGGCGCATCGCCACCGTAGGCCGCGCCAACCAGCTTGTCCTCCCACGGGATGAAGGAGTAGAACTCACCGCCGCCCGCCAGCCCGATCTCTCCCCAGGTCTCGCTCTCAGGGTCGGCCCAGAAGAAGTGGATCGGCATGGCGGTGCTACCGTACAGCTTGCCGTCCGGGCCCATCGCGAGCCGGAAGACCGCCTTGTCTTTGCCCTTGTACCCGCTGTCCACCGTGCGCTTCTCGCCGCTGGCGGGGTCCGTGAGGGTCAGTTTCCCGTCCGCATAGCTCACCAGCGTACCGTCCTTGAGCGAGAGGGGGGCTTCCCAGCGCACGTCCGCGGTATTCACGGGCTCGGCTGTCCAGCCCTTGAGCCGGAACCACTGCCCCCCGGCTCCCGCATAGATCTCTCCGTCCGAGCCCTTGTGGACTGCCACGAACCCCGGCTTGCGGAAGTCGTCGGGCAGGATATCGCGGCGCTCGCCGGTGGCGATCTCATATGCTGCAAGATGCATCATCCCGGGGCCGATCCCGGTGTAGACGAAGCCGTCGTTACTCGCCGCGATCTGCCGGGCATACAGTTCGCTGTCATCCATGCGGCCCAGGTCCTCGCCTTTGCCCGTGGCCGGGTCAAAGCGCACGATCTTCGCGCCGGGATAGGTGCACCCATACAGCTTCTTGTCCGCACCCACCACAAGCTGCCAGATGTACTGCTCGGTCTGACTCGGGCGCCCCATGTCCACCAGCGCCTTCTTCCGCCAGTCCACGCGCTGCACATGGGCGGCGGAGAGGGTCCCGATGTACACGTTGCCGTCCGGGCCGAGCACCATCGCCCAAGCGCCTACTTCACTGGGCACCGCGCTGGGGAACACGTCCGTGTCCCCGGTCTCGGGATCGATAGCGATGATGTCAAGCTCTTCGGGGCCGTAGATGTGGGATGCGTACACCCGTTCGGAACCGGGCTCCGGTCCCGGCCCCACGACCACTTTCAGGCAACCTCCCAGCCCCTGGTACCTGCCGTGCAGCCGGAACTCCCCCGGCGCGGCTGTGCAGGTGCATGAAAAAGCGATGCTCAGCAGGATTGCGGCCAGTGTGTGCGTGGCTTCCATGCTCATCTCCTTTGGGTGAACGGGGCCGCGTGAACATTCCGCGCCGAGCCATGTCTCACCTTCCCGGATCCGGAACCCGGCAGTAGTCTGGTGGCCGCATCGGTGGGGCGGTACACTTGCTATCAACAATCGGATGGCCTATAATCACCGCTCACCCTGCGGCTGCCGCCAGCGCGTGCGTGCCAGGGCTCCGGTCACCGGAGCCCCCTATGAGCCTACCCGGGCTCCCGGCGGCCGCACCAGGAGGAGATCCTGATGGACGGTTGTGTCATGGACATCCACGCCATTCTCGCCACATTGCCCCACCGCTACCCATTCCTGCTGGTGGACCGCGTCCTGGAACTGGAACCGGGCCAGCGGATCGTTGCCGTCAAGAACGTCACCGCCAACGAGCCACAGTTCACCGGCCACTGGCCGGAGAACCCGGTGATGCCGGGGGTACTCATCCTCGAAGCCATGGCCCAGGTGGGCGGTGTCATGCTTCTGTGCCAGGCCGAGGACGCCGGCAAGACCCCGTATTTCGTGGGATGCGAATCCGTTCGCTGGCGGCGGCAGGTTGTCCCCGGCGACCAGCTTATCATTCAGGCGCGTCTGGAGCGTCGCAAAGGGCGTATCGGGCGTGCGGAGGCTGTGGCGAAGGTGGGCGACGAGGTGGCCTGTGAGGGTATGCTGATGTTCGCCCTGGAGTAGCCCCGCGCAGCTGCTCGCGTTGGCGGCGGACCGCGCCGATCCGCGGCCCTGTTTGTCCTAGTAGACGTGACTGCGGCGATGCGCGCGGCGTGCAGCATTGTACCGGCCGTGCACCACCAGGAGGACCCCGATGAGCATACACCCCACCGCAGTTGTGGACCCACGCGCCGAACTGGGGGCAGACGTGGTTGTCCACCCATATGCGGTGATTGAGGCCGGCGCCCGGATCGGAGATCGCTGCCAGATCGGGCCCCACGTTCAGATCCACGGCTGCACCCGGATGGGCTGCGACAATTACGTGGCCGCCGGCACGGTCCTGGGTGATCGCCCGCAGGACCTGAAGTACAAGGGCGAGGCCAGCTACGTCCAGATCGGCGATGGGAACCACATCCGTGAGTACGTCACCATCCACCGGGCCACCGGAGAGGGCAATTCCACTGTCGTGGGCGACAACTGCATGCTCATGGCCTACTCCCATCTGGGCCACAATGCCCAGATCGGCAGCAACATCATGATCGCGAACATGGTCCAGTGCGGCGGCCATGCAATGATCGACGACTACGCGGTCATCGGCGCCATGGCCGGTCTGCACCAGTTCGTGCGCGTGGGCACCATGTGCATGGTCGGAGGCTTCTCGGTGGTCCGCATCGACGTCCCCCCATATACACTTGCCGACGGAAACCCGGCGCGCCCCCGGAAGCTCAACCTGGTGGGGTTGCGGCGCCGGGGACTGAGTTCTGAGGCCATCAAGGCGCTCCATCACGCGTTCCGCACACTTTACCATTCCGAACTCAACATGACCGACGCTCTGGCGGCCCTGCGTGCTGAAGCTGACCCTGCGCCGGAAGTGGTGCGCATGCTGGACTTCGTCCAGCGCATTCATGAGGGCGAGCGCGGGCGGCAGTTGGATTGATGACACGGGTGCAGACCCTGAAACAGCGGCAGGTGTCACCGCTCGATGGGCCGGGCTGACACCGCGTTCTTCGTCACTGGCGAACCGTCGGGCGACCGGCACTCCGCGCCCGTTGTGGCGGACCTGGTACAGCGCGGGTTCTCGGTGCGCGGCGTGGGCGGGCCGGCCATGCGCGAGGCCGGCGCCGACCTCCTCGCCGACAGCACCACCTGGGGCGGCCTTGGGCTCCCTGACTCCCTCAGGCGAGCGCCCGGACTGTTCATCCAGCGTGGCCGACTGCTCGCAACGATCCGCAGAGAGCGCCCTTCGGTTGTGGTTCTCGTCGACTTCGGCGCCTTCAACGTCCGGTTGGCGGCCGCTCTGCGCGGCGCCGGGGATCCGCCGGTGTTTTACTACTTCCCCCCGGGCAGTTGGCGTCAGGAGCCAAGGGACTGGTCACGGCTGGCGGCTCTCACGGACCGAATTGCCACGCCCTTCGCGCGCAATGCCGAGTACCTGCGCCAGTCCGGCGCTGACGCCCACTTCGTGGGCCATCCGGTCCTCGATTCGCTCAACCCGCCGCCGGATCGGGCCGCGTTGAGGCGCGAGATGGGTCTGGGCGCGCCGGGACCGTACATC
>JAGPGE010000297.1 GCA_018056145.1 Armatimonadota bacterium | reverse complement strand
GCCGTAAACCTCGCGGCCTGTGCCGCCCTGGACGGCAAGCGGGTCCTTCTCGTGGATACCGACCCACAGGGCAACGCCACCACTGGCCTGGGCATCGACCGTTCAGAGCTTGAATGCTGCGTCTATGACCTGCTCACCGACGACTCCCTGCGCGAGGACCCGGAATCCGCGCTGGATCAAGTGCTGCAGGCCACCAAGGTGCCGGGCCTAGACCTGATTCCGGCGACCATCGACCTCGCCGGCGCGGATCTGACCCTGGCCAGCGCCATTGCGCGCGAGACGCGCCTACGACATGCGCTGCAGCCCGCTCACGATAGGTACGATGTCATATTCGTTGACACCGCTCCTTCACTCGGCCTCCTCACGGTGAACAGCCTGGCGGCGGCGAAGGACGCCTTGATCCCCATTCAGGCTGAGTACTACGCCCTGGAGGGCCTGGCACAGCTTATCAAAGTCGTCAAACTGGTGCAGGCCCAGATCAATCCAGAGCTGTCCATCAGGGGCGTGGTGATCACGATGTTTGACGGGCGCGCCAACCTGTCGGCGGAGGTTGCTGAGGAGGTGCGCCACTTCCTGGGTCCGAAAGTGTACGAGCGATCCATCCCCCGCAATATCAAGCTGGCCGAGGCACCCAGCCACGGCCTTCCCGCCGTTGTGTACGAGCCCTCCTGCAGGGGCGCAAAAGCCTATTGGGACCTATATAGAGAGGTGTTCCCACGTGCGTAAACGGTCACTGGGCAAAGGCCTGAGCGAGTTGATCCCTTCAGGCCCCATCAACGACTCACGAGCCCTGCTGGAAGTGCCCATCGACGCTCTTTACCCGAACCCCATGCAGCCGCGAGCCGATGTGGACCCCGATCGCCTCGAAGAGCTGACCCTGTCCATCGAGGCCCATGGCGTCCTGCAACCGATTATCGTACGCAAAAAGGGTAATGACTACGAGATCGTGGCTGGAGAGCGTCGGTGGAGGGCCGCGCAGAGAGCAGGACTGGAGACTGTCCCCTGCATAACCCAGGAAATCACTGATGAGGAATCGCTGCAATTGGCTCTCATTGAGAACCTGCAGCGCGAGGACCTCAGCCCCCTTGAGGCCGCCCGAGGCTACCGACGCCTCATCAATGAGTTCGCGCTCACCCAGGAAGAACTCGCCCGGTATATGGGGAAAAGCCGATCGGCCATCGCCAACACTCTGCGCCTTCTGGACCTCCCCGAGGAAATCCAGAGCGCAATCCAGTCCGGGGCAATGTCCGAGGGCCACGGACGGGCGCTCCTGGGGCTGTCCGGCAATCCCGAGGCGATGCTCGCGCTTGCCAATAGAATCCAGGAGGACGGGTTGACCGTAAGGGAAGTTGAGCGCGCGGTTCGCGAAGCCCTGGACCGCGAAGAGAGTCGGGCGGCACAGGAAAAACCCGAAAGACCGCGGGTTGACCCAAACCTCCGCGCAATCCAAGACCAGTTGCAGGGGGTTCTCATGACGAAGGTGCGAATCCGTCAGAAGGCCAAGGGAGACGGGCGCATCGAGATCAGCTACTCCAGCGCCGAGGAACTCGAGCGACTGGTGCTTCTGCTGGAACTGCTGGACCAACTCAACTAACTAGGGGGATGTGGAAGACGAGGCATCTCCCCGGCCTGACACGCGGAAGGATGCCTCGCCCAGAGACTTAGCCGACGTCCCGTAGGTCACCCTCGCCTCGTACTTACCCGACGGTAGGCCCGATCCGGCTGCGTGGAGCCATGCGTGACCCCAGCCTTCGGGGCTGTCAGCCACTATGCGGGCCTGAGCGCGCCCAATCTCGGCCCCGCCCGCGTACCAGTTCACGCGGAACTCAGTACCCGGCTCGGCCAGCCGGTACCGGAAGACGACATACACCCGATCGTTGGGGGCGAAACGGTCCGCGGGATCAGTGGGAGAGCCGTCGGCAGCCACGCCGCGGCTGGTCTGAACAGAATCCACTACAGTCGGTCGGGCATTTGCGTCCGCCTGCGCCAGAATCTCGGCCGCATCCGCGCAGACCACGAAAGAGCCCCTCGCCACGCGTTCCCCTGATTTGTGGAACTCGACCTCCCCAACTCCGGGCGTGAACGGAACTCTGTCCCCCGGCAGGCGCAAGACCGCGGTGACTGTCGTGCCGCCCGATGATGTCTTGCGCTCCACGGCGGGGGCCTCCTGAGCGTCCCCGGCCCACCACCACTTGACCGTGACCGGCGCACCCCCGTCGCCGTTGCCCAGATCTGCCATTGCAGTGACCTCCGTGACCCCGGCCGGAATCAGATCCATTGCTTCCTTGTGGCTCCCGGTAATCTGGAACCGGACGTCGCGCAGGACACCAGCCCCGGATGGCGCCTCCTCAGGCTGCTTGACCGTGAACGCGGTCGCGGGAGGTTCCGCCGGGCGCGCGCCAATCGCCAAGGCGACGCCGACCACCGCGCCCAGAGCCGCTACCAGGGCCCAGAACCACCACCAGTTGAAGGCCGGACCCGGTGCGCCACCGGCTGCAGGCCCTTGGCTATGGTCAGTCTCCACCTGATCTCTCACCTGCCGGGTCTCCGGGCGCCACCAGGAACCAGCAACGCGCCTCCGGCTCCCCGTTCGGGCTTAGGAGGGTCGCGGACCACAGTCCCAGGCCCTGCCGCCCCTTCTCTTGAGGCAGAGGGGAAGCCAGGCGCCCGGACCAGACAGCCCCTGAGTCGCCGATCTCCGCCCTGCTCCAGGCTTCGTCCGCCACCGCAATCCGCAATGTCTCGCCTGAGGGTTCACAAAGAGCGACTACACACCCCTGGGGCGGACGAGGTCCGCTCCGCCGCAGCAAGAGCACGACTTCCTCATCCCGAGCGTACAGACGCCGGTGGGTACTGATCTGTGCAACCTTCGGGCCAGTGGAGCGCACAGGCTCTTCCTGCTGCCCCCACGCGAGAAACGCCGGCGGATCAGAGCCCTGCATCTCCCAGCGCCCTTCGAGCGAGAGCGCATGGCCGCGCCCGCTCAACGGTCCTGAGAGTTCTTTCTGCATATCATTGTCTTGGATAATGCACTTCGTCAGCGATGAAAGCGTGTCAACCATCACCGAACGCGGGGGGAAATCGGGTGAACCAAGGGTGGGGGAGAGGAGGGCCGCGGAGCGGTCAGCGATGCGGGCGTTCAGCGTCAGGGATCGGCCGTGGTCAAGCAGGGCCGCCGACGGGCTGGTGAGACCCTCTGGTCGAGCCTCCGGCAACGGCGGCAGCAGCAGGTCAAGTGCCCTCAGCTCGGGCTGCCAGCGACAGATCCCGCCGAGAGCCGCCGCGAGATCGCGACCGGAGACGTAGACCACTCCCCGTATGCTCACTGCCCGGTTCGCGGCGGGTACGCTGCCTGCCTCGGCCAGCCGGAAGGCGACGGTGTCGGCGCCCAGTTGCGCGGAGATGCTTCGACCGGGACGGTAGCTGACGACGCCGCCCAGGCGCTCGATCACCGGGCGCACAGGGACGCAGCCCACCCCGCCCACAAGCAGAGCGGGGTGGGGCATGTCGATCTGGACGCCATTGAGAAGCAGTACGATCGCCGCGATTGCCGGGTTCGTAGGCATCACCGCTCCGGCGGGAAGATCTCCGAGACGCCTCCCATGTATGGCCGGAGCACCTCGGGGATCACCACGGTGCCCTCGGCGGTCTGGTAGTTCTCCAAAATGGCCGCCACCGTGCGTCCGGCCGCAAGACCCGACCCGTTCATGGTATGCACGTACTCGGGCCGCGCGCCAGGCTGCGGCCGGTAGCGGGTATTGCAGCGCCGTGCCTGGAAGTCCCCGTACTGGCTGCAGGAACTGATCTCCAGCCAAGTGTTCATGCCCGGCATCCAGACCTCAAGGTCGTACGTCTGGGCCGATCCGAAGGTGATGTCGCCGGTGCAGAGCGCCAGGCGCCGATGGGGCAGGTCCAGCATCTGCAAGATCGCTTCCGCATTGCAGGTGAGCTTCTCAAGCTCCTCGTCGCCCTGTCCGGGCTTAACGAACTTCATCAGCTCAACCTTGTGGAACTGATGCTGGCGGATCATCCCCCGGGTCTCGCGACCCGCGGACCCGGCCTCACTGCGGAAACAAGGGGTGTAGGCGGTGTAGTACAGGGGCAGCAGGTCGCCCTCGATGATCTCGCCCTGGTGCATATTGGTCAGCGGGACCTCCGCGGTGGGGATCAGGTAGTATCCCTCGCGGGTCTTGAACAGATCATCCTCGAACTTCGGCAGGCTGCTGGTGCCGATAAGCGACTCTGCGTTCGATAGAATGGGTGGTAGAACCTCCGTGTACCCGTGCTTCCGCGTATGGGTGTCCAGGAAGAAGTTGATCAGGCTGCGCTCCAAGGTGGCCCCGAGGCCGATGTTGCAGACGAACCGCGCGCCGGCCATCCGCGCCGCCTTCTCAAAGCTCAGGATGCCCAGGCTCTCGCCGATCTCCCAATGGCCGCGGGCCGTGAAGTCGAAGCTCCGGGGCTCGCCCCAGGTCTTGACGACTACGTTGTCCTCTTCACTGGCGCCCACCGGGACGCTGGGGAGGGGGATATTGGGGATGTCCAGCATCATGCGGTCGAGTTCCTGGTCAACCCGAACCAGTTCCTCTTCCATGGCAACGATCCGCGCCGAGAGCTCCGCGACCCGCGCCTTGAGGGGCTCGGGGTCGCCGCCCGACTGGATCGTGGCCCCGATCTGCTTGGACAGGCCGTTCTTCTCCGCCTTGAGGGACTCCACGCCCAGCAGTTCGCGACGGCGCGCCTCCACCTCGATGAGCCGGTCCAGGTCGAAGTCGGAGCCACGGTCCTGGAGGGCCTTGCGGACGACTTCCGGGGTCTCGCGGATCAGTCGGCGGTCGATCATTGGCGACGGCACTTCCTTTCAGTCAGCGCCCGGGAACAGGCGCAATCAGGCCGCCGGGGGCCGGCGGACGCTGTCAGTCTCTCGGTGCTGAGAATCCCCGAAAACCAGCGGTCTGTCAAGGTCGGCGCGAATGTCACCCGATGGGGGAGGGGAGCCAAATGCGCGCGACCACAGGGCCGTTCGGAGCCAGGCTGGCGACCAGACGAGGGGAGCCCCTCCCGCGCTCCTACCCCTTCATCACCGCCACAGGACGCAGGCGAACCACTTTCCGCGCGATCTCGGCGCAGACGCAGGTTTCCACCACGCGGCTCACGTCCTTGTAGGCTTCCGGGGCCTCTTCCGCGAGGGTCTTCTTCCCGGCGGCCCGGACGATGATCCCCTGGGCCTCCAATTTGCGCGCCACCTCATTGCCATGTTGCAGCTTCAGCGCCTGGTGGCGGGACAATACCCGGCCCGCGCCGTGGCAGGCGCTTCCCCAGGTGCGCTCCATGGCCGTCTCAGTGCCTACCAGCACGAAGGACGCGGTGCCCATGTCTCCGGGCACGATCACCGGCTGACCGATCTCCCGGTAGCGCCTGGGCAGTTCGGGCCTTCCCGGTGCGAAGGCTCGCGTGGCGCCCTTGCGATGCACGCAGAGGCGCCGGTCCTTGCCGCCTACCGAGTGAGTCTCCAACTTGGCGATGTTATGCGCCACATCCCACACAAGCTCCATCCCCAGCCTTCCCTTGCCGGCCTTGAGAACTCGCTCGAAGGCGGCGCGCACGAAGTGCATCATCGCCTGCCGGTTGGCCCAGGCATAGTTCGCGGCCGCCGACATCGCGGCGAAGTACTCCTGCCCCTCGGGCGAGGTCACCGGAACGCAGCCAAGCTGGGGGTCCGGCACACGCAGGCCGTAGTTGCGCATGGATTTCTGCATGACCTCAATGGCGTCGTCGCAGACCTGGTGGCCCAGGCCGCGGGAGCCCGAATGGATCATGACGCAGATCTGCCCGACCTCTTCGATGCCCATGACCGACGCGGCTTCTTCGTCGAAGACCTCATCCACCACCTGGATTTCCAGGAAGTGATTGCCGCTGCCGAGAGTGCCCACCTGGGGCCGGCCCCGGGTCTTTGCGCGGGAGCTCACGGCATCCGGGTCCGCGCTGGTGAGGCACCCGCCCTCCTCCGTGCACTCCAGGTCGGCCTGGGTACCCATGCCCTGGCTGACCACGTACTTCGCGCCCTGCGCCAGCACCCGGCGCAGCTCGGGCTCAGTCATGGGCAGGCTGCCCGTTTCGCCGACTCCCGACGGCACGTCGCGGAAGATCTGGTTCGCCAGGTCCTGCAGCTTGTCACGCACCTCGTCCAGCATGAGTTCAGTGCGCAGCAGGCGCACGCCACAGTTGATGTCATAGCCCACGCCGCCCGGCGAAATCACGCCCTCGTCGGCATCGGTGGCAGCCACGCCGCCGATGGGAAAACCATAGCCGTAGTGGCAGTCGGGCATCGCCATCGATTCGCCAACGATCCCGGGCAGGCAAGCGACGTTCGCGACCTGCCAGAGCGCCGCGTCATCGCGCAGGTCCTTGAGGAGCTCCTCATCGGCGTAGACGACGCCGTCGGTGAGCATCCCGCGGCCCGGGTCTTTCGGCAGCCTCCAGCGGCACGGTCCGATGCGTTCGATGGGGCCTTCATAGCGCTGCCCTGGCATTGTGTGTCACCGCCCTTTGCGGGTGGAATGGTGTTGCAAGGTGGGGCAGAGGTGGCGGCGGTGGCGGCCTTGCGCATAGCACCACGGACCGCGTGGGGCGGACATCCCGCCCGCCTGCAACCGGTTCCTACAGCTTGCGCTCGCCCCTGGGCCTGCTCCGTCGCGAGCCCTTCCAGTCCCCATACTCCGTGTCCGGGACTTCGTGGGTGCCCTGGGCTGGAACGCGCCCGGGATCACACGAGCGGCAGCGCTTCACACCGGGCCGCACCAGGACCCCGCACAGTTCGCAGGGCCGGTACCCGCGCTCCACTTTCCAGCGGTCCAGCTTGCACTGGTTCGTGAGGACCCGACGCGCCTGATCCCGCAGTGCGCCTTCGCCAATGCGCGCCGCCACGGATTCCACCCAGCGCGCCTCATTGGAGGTGAGCGCCATGGCATCCAGTTCCCACTGGGACGGGCCCTGGGGCGCCTGGGCCTCCGCCGCCTGAACCTGGGGCTCGCGCCAGCTTACGGCGCCGGTGCCGGAACGGATCTCCCGCACGGCCCTGGATTCCAGCCGCTCATTGAGCGCCTCGATGATCCGGCCCGCGTCAAGCTGCAGTTGCTGGGCGCGCGAAGCCGA
>JAGPGE010000296.1 GCA_018056145.1 Armatimonadota bacterium | reverse complement strand
GGAGCCAGTTCGAAGGGGATGCCGACCATGAGGTCCACGTCCTTCGCGAGCTTACCCGGCCTGTGATGGTTCCCGGTGCCCGACCAGTTCCACAGCACCAGCCCGTCGCAGCCCGTGAAGAAGCACGCGGCGGTCATTGCCCGAGTTTCCTCACTGGACAGCGGCTGATCTCGCCACCACCGCCATCCACCGCCGCCACCGTGCATGAGGGTCCAGTAGTAGGGCCGCACCGGCTTGCGGACATCGCACGAGTTGACCAAGCGCATGTTCAGGTCGATATTCGCGAGGGTGTATGCCACATTCTGACTGGACCAGTAGAAGCAATACACTGAGGGGTTCAGAATGTCCACTTCATCGTAGATCGCTTTTCCGAAGGCGTTCCAGGCCCAGTCGGTGTCCGGGTCCACTTCCGCCTTCTCGATGCCGAACCAGCGCCGCCCGAAAGGCTGCCAGCCGTAGATGCTGATATTCCGCCAGCCTGCTTCCCGCGCGGCCTGCACGGGAGCAATGTACGTTAGCGCGTAGCCATCATAGTAGCGCTTTTCGAAATCCGCGCGTTCCTGTTCGGGCGCGTCGGCAGGGTACCAGTCCTGCTTGCGGAGGGCGTCCGGGGAGAGCAGCCCATGCTCCATGTCGATCATCAACTGGTCGTATCCGGGGTCCAACTTGAAGACATTGGCCTTCACCAGTTCGCCCTTCACATCCATTGCAGGCAACAGGTCGTAGCGGCCATCCTCGATGCCATGCTCGGGCAGCCACTTGCGCCAATCCACGAAGCCTCCCCAGCGCAGCCAACTCGTGCCCACGGGCAGGTGGGTCCAGTCATCGGGCTTGTGGTTGTACGGATAGACAACCTGGAAACCGTGGGTCGACGCATAGTCGTGCATCGCCCAGTTATGCCAGCCGCCGTAGCTGAACTCGTTGGTGAAATGCCGGAACCGGAAGGGCTGGATGCCGCCTGCCACGTACGGCGCGGTCCCGGCAGGCCAGTCGTCGGTCATATTCGCCGGGTATGGTTTCGCTGGCTCGCCGACAACCGGTGGCTCATCATCCAGGGCCACGCCGCGGAGCATGTCGGCGGTGATCGAGCTGGCTGCGTCTATCTCGACCTGCCCGGCGCCGGCAGGGAGCGCAATGGTCTCGAACCCAGGTACTCTGACGGCAAGCGCCGAGATCTCGGCGTCTGCCGGGTCTGGCTGGCCTACACAACCATTCAAAGCGGACAGCAGCAGAACGAGCGCGCAGAGCAGCCTCATGGCCAGTACTCCCCTGTGAGTTCGGGATGCGCGCGCCCATTTCGACCCGGCAGCGCCCCAATCCTCCGCGGAAGGCGCTGGCATGAGGCGGCGCGAATATGGGGTAAGCCAGTCTCGTAGCGAACCATCCTGCATCGCAGCGACTCTCGTGCGGAGTGATCCCCCCGACCATGGATAACATCCTGGCGCCCCGGCGCATCATCGTCCTCGTTCCCGCAGCACTGGCGATCCTCGGCCTGCTCTGCTGCCTGAACACGGCTGCGGCGCAACCCGTCGCGACCGTGTCAGACATAATGACGCCGCAAGTCAGGCCGGAAGGCGCTCCTAAGCCCTCGGACGTCTGCTTCTCCACCCGCTGGCCTCGGGGACTCAACCCGAATGACCCGCACGATGGTCTTGCCGCCGCGAAGCAGTTCCACGCCACCCGGCTGGACTGGCTATATACGCAGGGCAAGGCGGAGTTCATCCAGCGCGCGAAAGAGCGCGGTTACACGGTCAGCGCGGCGGTGAACAGCACGCTGCCGGACAAGCTGGGCAGCCGCGACTATACCATCGGGCGCGCCAGGTACCTGGACGGCAAGCCCGTCATCGCCTCCTGGATGCGCGCGTGGGGCATGTACTGGGGGTGCTGCAATAGCCCCGAGTACCGCAAGCTGTACCTGGACTTCGCCACCGCGGATGTGGACCTGGGCGCCGACTACCTCCAGACTGACGGTGAGTTGGGAAATATACACCTGCCCGACTGGGGCGGATGTTTCTGCGAGCACTGCGTCGCGGGATTCCGCGAGTTCCTGAACAACAGCACTACTGGCGAACTTCGGGCTGAGATGGGCATCACCGACCTGGCGGCATTCGACTATGCCGGGTACCTGCGGGACCGGGGCACGGAGAGCAACGTCCAATGGCGCAACTGGAAGGGCGACCCGCGGCTGGCTGCGCTGTTTGTGAAGTTCCAGGAAGAGAGCATGGTCCGGTTCTACACTGAGACCTTCGCGGCCATCGACGCCCATGCCGGGCGGCACGTGCCCCAGTCCGGCAATCACGCCGGGCCGTACCGCCCGCATCACAGGCTCTTCGACTACTTCATGGCCGAGACCTATCCATACCGGGAGGGCCTGCCGCGCCTGCTGTACCACGAGCGCATCCTGCCCTCACGAGAAGTGGGCAAGCCGTACGTCTTCACCTTCGTGACCGACGACGTGTCTCGCACCCGGCGGTTCATCGCGCTCTCGTACGCCCTGGGCGCCCATGTGATCGTCCCCTGGGACGTGTACACCGGCTCCGACACCCCGCGCGTTTTCGCCACACCGGACCAGTACGCGGACCTGTACGGCTTCGTGCGCGCCAATGCGGATCTCTTGGATGGTTACGAAGAGGCCGCAGCAACCGGCCCGGGCTGGACGGATGAGCGGTACGACTCTCGCCCTCCGGTTCGCGTGGACGGGCCGAGCGAGGTCTACGCCACGGTGCGCGCCAAACCCGGAGATCCCGCCGCTCCGGTTGCGGTGCACCTCGTGGACTACTCAGAGCACCCCGAGCCCTTCCGTGTCATCCTCGACCCCGCGCGCTTCTTCGGCGACCGTCCCCTGAAGCTCCGGCTGCTCACGCCTGCCGCCTATGACGCCCAGACCCACGCGCAGGCCGAGGAGAGCGGGGATTTCGCGGCCCTGGCGGAGTCCGCTGATATTCCTGGTGGCCGTGCGACACAGATCGCGATCCCCGCCCTGAATCCCTGGGGAATACTGGTTGTCGAGCCCGGCGACGGCGACCCGGAACAGTCCTGGGAGCCCGCGATCTGGGCCGAGCATTCCGACCGTTTCCGCGAGCATATCAGCGTCCGCATCACTTCGCCGGACAGCGATGCGACACTGCGCTACACCGTGGACGGCTCTGCCCCGGGGCCGGGCTCCTCGGAATACACGGGCCCCATCCAGCTGACTCAGACCACCACCATCAGCGCCCGGGCATACACGCCTCGCGGTCCAAGCGCCACGGTGCGCGCGACCTTCACTCTGGACACGAGCGCACCGAAGCCGGCCGCGCCGGACACCCCCGGTCTGGGTGCGCCGCTGGTGTCGTGGCTTTCCGCGCAGAGTCTCATCGAGACTCATGAGGACGGCGACGAAGTGCGGGTCTGGCCCGCCGAAGCCGGCCCGGATGCCACAGTGCCAGCGCTGGACCTGTCCACGGGCGCCAAAGCTGGACCGCCGGTGCTTGACGCTGACGGCATCAACGGTCGGGCGGCTCTGTGGTTCCGCGCTCGGGGCGACCTCCTGTCCGCGCCCGGGGTGTTCGCCGACCTCGCGGTGCCCGGCGCGCCCACAGTCTTCGTGGTGATGCGCTCCGAAGACCCCGAGTTCGGGATTTGCGGCAATGCACTCAACGGTTCCGGGGGTATCCCGCGCCTCTACATGACCCAGGGGCGCATGCACTACGATACGCTGGACCGGTACGTGGGCGTGGCGCTGCCCGGCGATGAGGCCGGTCTGGTGGTCTACCGCCATGACGGCCTCTCCACGGCCAGCGTCCGGACCAACGGCATACCTACCGCGAGCCGCGACGACATCCCGGCGGTGGCGAAGTTCGGGGGCGGGAATCTCGCGATGCCCTTCTGCTCCGGCAATCGCGAACGGGCCGGGATGATCGCCGAAGTCGTGGTCTTTGGCGGGCCCCTGCCCGAAGACAGCATCCGGCGCGTGGAGGAGTACCTGCTCGCGAAATACGGCATCCCCGGCGCACTTAGGTGGAAATGAGGGCGGACCGTGCGCCGCGCCCGGATGGGTGGGCACGGCGGAACAGGTACTGCGGCTGCGGGCGGCGCTGGGCGACTGACGGGATCCGTGGGGCCCCGTGTCCTGGAAGGCGGACACACCCCACGGCTGAGGGCAGGGCTCGCGGGCGCGCGCGCCGACACCCGCCGGAGCGCGTCCCGCTTGACGGGGGAATCTCCGTCTCCTATCATGCGCCCTGTACGGCTACCTGATCCGCCGGTTTCGCGCCCTGCCCCGGAGTGCCAGACATGACGCGCCTGTTCATCGACCGCGTGCTCTCTGCGGGCGACGTGGTCGCCCTGCCGGAGGATGCCGCCCATTATCTGCTGCGGGTCCTGCGCAGGCAGCCGGGCGACAGCTTCATCCTCGTGGCCACCGATGGCCGCGAGCATGTCGCGACGCTCGAGCCGGGCGATGATCCCGCGCGTGCCCGAATCATAGAGAGCCGGGAACCCGTTCCTGCCCCTGTGGTCAGTCTCGTGCTGTATCCCGCGCTGCTCAAGGGCAAGCACTTCGACCTGGTGATACAGAAGGCCGTGGAACTGGGCGTGGCCGAGATCGTCCCGGTGATCACGCGCCGGACCATCAGCAGACCCGAAGGCGAGCGCGTCGAAGGCCGGCTGACGCGGTGGAGCAAGATCGCGCAGGAGGCCTGCCGCCAATGCGGCCGCGGCGAGACCCCTTCGGTTGCCGAGCCGCTGATCTGGCGCGATGCACTGGCCGACTGGCGCGGTCGCGGAATACCGGGGATCATCCCCTACGAGGCGCTGGCGCGCGACCCGCAGGCGAGCATCAAGCGGGTCCTGGCGGGGATCGGCGACGCCGGCGGTATCGCCGTGTTCATCGGCCCCGAAGGCGGGTTCGCCCCGTCTGAGATCGAGGAAGCCCTGTCCGCGGGTCTGGCTCCGGTGAGCCTCGGGCCCCGGATTCTGCGCGCGGAAACGGCGTCGATCGCCGTCTGCGCAATCGTGATGAACGAAATGGAGAGTCCCCAATGATGCGCCTTTCACGCCTCCTTCTGTGCGCCTCTTCGCTGGCGATCCTGACCCTCTTCGCGGGGTGTGTGGAGAAGGTCTCGGAACCCATCGGGCCGCCTCCGGGCGGCGAGATCATCAACAAGCCGACAGCCGGGACCACCACAACCGGCAGCGGCATTGAACTCGAGCTTTACACCTGGACCGAAACCGATGAGCTTGAGGTCAATCGCGAGTTGATCAAGCAGTTCGAGGCCGACCATCCGGGCATCAAGGTCAACCTGGTGAACATCTCCGGCAGCCGCGAGGCCATGCAGAAGCTGGAGACGAAGATGGCCGCCAAGGACGGGCCGGATGTCATGTCCCTGCATGGAGCGTACTACGTGGGGTTCGCGGACGCCGGGGTCCTTGCCGATCTCGAGGAATTCGCCCGGGATGACGCGGACTTCGGCCTGAGCGACTTCCACCCGCGTCTGGTGGAGATGTGTCGATACCAGGGCAAGCTCTTCTCTCTGCCCCGGTACACGAGCATCTACTCGCTCTTCTACAACAAGGCACTGTTCGATGCCGAGGGCATCCCCTACCCCGGCAAGGGGTCGTCATGGACCTGGGACGACTATCTGAAAGCCTGCAAGGCGATCACCAAGGACACCAACGGCGACGGCAAGCCCGATCAGTGGGGCTGCATGATCGACTTCTGGGGCGCGCGCCTGTACCCGTGGCTGTGGTCCAACGAGTCCGACCTGATGGACAAGCAGATCAAGCGCTGCACCATTGACGAGCCCAATGCCGTAGAGGCGCTGCAGTTCCTGGTAGACCTGCGCCACAAGCACAAGGTGTGCCCAGCCAGTACTTCCACGGAGCGCAACGAGGGCCTGACCAGCTTCGCGCGGGGCAATATCGGCATGTACATGTCCGGACCGTGGGATATCCAGACACTGAACGAGGCGGAGAACCTGGACTGGGATGTGGCCCCGGTGCCTGAGAAGAAGACGCGCTCCACCATGCTCGGGACCGAAAACTACGCAATCTGGTCGGGTTCGCGCCACCCGAAGGAAGCCTGGGAGCTCTTCAAGTTCCTACTCAGCGCGGAGAGCCAGACGGTCATGGCTGAGAAGCTGGACAAGATGCCTTCGCGGCTTTCGGTGCTCAAGGGCGCGTACGCCGGTGGCGATGCGGGATACGATCGGTCGGTGTATGTCGAGGCGCTGGAATACGCGAAGAACCCACCGAACTTCCCGGAGTACAACCAGGTGGAGGGCATCCTGCAGGCGGAGCTTGACCGCATCTGGCTGGGCAGTGTAGCTCCGAAGGCGGGTCTGAAGACCGCCGCGGAGAAGGTGAACAAGAAGCTGGAGGAGATCAGGTCAAGGCCAGAGTAAGGAGCTGGTCGGCGTCTGAGACTCGCGTTGGAGCGGGCCGCGTCGTAGCCGCCGCGGACGTTCACGGCGAAAACCATGGGCGTCCCGGGCAAGCCCGCTCCAGAAACGCAACCGGACGTTGGAAGCGGTCCGCTTCGCTTCTGCCCCGTCCCTACTCAAAGGGATTCCGTTCCAGCGCCTGCCGCAGTTCCAGCGACGACATCATCTCCGCGTGGCCGTCCACGAACCCCACCGCCAGCATCCCATTGTGGAAGCCCGGGTCGGGCACGTCCGCCGCATTGCCCACCTGGCTCTCGCCTCCGCCACTCACCTCAAATAGGGCAACGATCTCAGAAGGCCGCTTGATATCCTTCAGGCTCGCTCCGATCAGCTTCTCATTGAGCGCGTAGCCGACCGGCACATCCGGGCGCTCTGGGCAGCGAAGGAGTGGCTCATTGTCCCCGATGTACGGCAGCAGGTCCCTCGCCCAGGTTGCCCCCGGCAGCGTCTCGTCGAAGTCCTTGGTGTACATGAGCAGCCCCAGCATAAGTTGCCTCATGTTGCTCAGACAGGTCATCGCCTGGGCCTCAGCCCGCACATTCTGCCCTCGCCCCCGGAACATCTTTGCGAGCAGGCCCAGGGAGACCGCCTCCAGTTCCGCGTCGTCTCGGTAAGGCAAGCGAGCGGCAACTTCCATGGTCTCGGTATTGATCTTCACCAGCACCCCATCTTCCACGATGAACATGAACTCTCCGTCACGCCACCAGAGCGGCTGGCCCTGTCCTGCCTGGCGCAGGACGGTCATCAGC
>JAGPGE010000295.1 GCA_018056145.1 Armatimonadota bacterium | reverse complement strand
GGGCGAGTTCGTTGTCAGCGACGACCACGCGGGGCTGAGACAGGCGATCTTTGATCTCCTGCCTGAAGCCGCGTGGCATGGCTGCTGCGTGCATCTCCTGCGCAATGTCGTTGACCATCTTCCGCGCAAAGAAGACGATGACTGCCGCACAGAGCTGGGCTGAACCTACGATCGGCGGGGTCTGGAGGAAGCTTGGGGCGATCTGGCGGTACGGCTGAACAAGTGGCAGGGCAGACGCCCGAAGCTGTGGAACTGGGTGGAAGACAACGTCGAAGAGACCTTCGCGTTCCACTGCTTGCGCCGGGAGCAGGCCAGCGAAGAACGTTGGCGGAATACTACGGCCCATCTGCAGAGGATAGCTGACGCAACTCGGGCAGAATACGAGTCGACACCTGGGAGGACGGTTGCGGATGGATAAGCACCGCTGTCTGATGATCGGCGCGGGAGGAATGGCCGGGGCCTGGATCCGCCTGTTCTTCCCCAACTTCGCGGACCGCGTGGAGATTGTGGGGCTGGTGGATGTGACCGAGGGGCCGCTGACCAGTTCTGGCGACTTCCTGGGGTTGTCGGAGGATCGACGTTTTCTCGATCAGGAGGAGGCCTTCGATCGGACTGAGGCTGATTTCTGCTGCATCTGCACGCCGCCGGCGGTGCACGAGCTGTCGGTACGGCTTGCGTGCGAGCGCGGCCTCGACATTCTCAGCGAGAAACCGATCGCCGACAGTTGGGAAGGCTGCGCACGCATCTGGTCGATGGTGCGGAAGGCCGGAGTGCGTATGATGATCACTCAGAACTACCGCTACACGCCGCGCGTACTGACTCTCAAGCAGGTGCTGCAGGAAGAGCGCATCGGCCGGCTCAACTACATCGTGGCGCGCTTTGCGGCCGACTACCGCAGCTACGGAGCGTGGGCCCAATGGCGCCACGATATCCCCTTTTCGCTGCTGATTGAGGGCTCAATCCACCACTTCGACCAACTCAGGAATCTCACGGGTTCCGACTGCAGCGTACTCTGGGGCATCGGATGGAATCCTGAGTGGTCTAGCTTCAAGCATGACAGCAGCGCCCTGATCGCCATGCGCTTCGCCAATGGGACGCCGGCGTGCTATGAAGGCAACTGCAGCGAGGCCGGGCACCAGACATCCTGGCACCACGAGTACTACCGGGCGGAGTGCGAGGGTGGGGCCGTTGTTGTGGACAATGACGACCGCGTCTGGATACACGAGCACGAACCGGGCCGCGGCATGCGCCTGACCGAGGCGCCGCTGGTCAGCCCCCAGTGGGAAGGTCACAACGCAATCATCGCGCAGTTCCTCGACTGGCGCGAGGGCGGCGACGAGCCCGCCACCGTGCTGTCGGATAATCTGAAGAGCGCGGCGATGCTGTTCGGGGCCATCGAGGCGACTGAGATGGGGCTCCCGGCTGACATCAGCGCGCGTGCTGCCTCTCTCTTGGCTGATTGAGGCAGTAAGGACGGACAGCGCAAGCAAAACGGCCCCGCTTCGCGCGGGGCCGTTCGGTGTCGGATGAAGGGAGCCGGCTGGGACTTTACTCGCTGGCCTCGGTCTTCCGTCGGCGTTTCCACCAGGCGATCCCCGCGAGGCCGAGCCCCAGCAGGACGAAGGTCCCCGGCTCAGGCACATCGTGGTATTCGTAATCCAGCCGGATGTTGGCGGTGCTGGAGTTGCCGTCATTGCGGCACCCGGGAATGAACGAGACGCCGATCGTTCGGCTCTCCCCATACTCCAGGTTCTGGTACTCCGGCAGCAGCGCCAACGGGATGATAATGTTGACTTCCCAAGTGGAGGCGTACGGGTCTGTGGTGCCTGTCTCGTAACCTTCCAGCAGCCCGGTGTTCAGGTAGTTCACCACGATGCCGTCGCCGCTGTCGCCGACGAATTTGCTGCCGTCCAGCCCCTGACCGTAGAAGTTGGTCTCCTCATTGCCGGCCGTAGCGCTCAGGCTCAGGTTGCCCACGTACCAGTCATCGTCAAGGTCGCCTGGGCCATCGTAGTCCGTCTTGTAAAGGCCGGTTCCGATGGTATCTTCCGTGTCGTCGTAGGCGTCCTCACCCGTATCGGCCATGTTCAGGTTCAGACCGTAGGCATACTCGCCACTGTGAACGAGAGGGTCCGACTGAGTATGGATCGCGAGGTCTCCGGTCATGACTGTGCCGAACGGTGTGGGCACACCGGGCGGCGGCGGCGTGGATGTGATGATCGCGATATACAGCGCGCGTTCATCGTTGGTCATGTAGATGGCCTCGGTGTCGAAAACCTCGCCACCCGCGGGTTTCGTGTAGCTCGCCGGCTCGTTCGAGGTGTTCCCGTCAGTCTGGCCACCTTCGTACGTGTACGTGTCGTCTAGGTTCAGGGCTGTAGAATTGGGGTAGCCGTAGAAGTCGTCCACCACAAAGGCGCGTTCGACACCAGCTGCTGCGTTGGGGTCGGCGGATGGGGTCCACGAGTTGATGAAGCGGTTGATCAGGGCCGTGCCGGAGCCCGGATCCATGTCGTACTCCTCGGTCTCAAGCGTGACGCCGAAGCGGGAGTAGAGCATGCCACCAGTCCACGTGGCCGCCCACGTCACCGTCGATGCGACCATGACCAGAACCAGTACCAGGACCACTCTTGTGTACATAGTGCCTGCAGTGTAGGTATGCGGCTTGAGAGAGTCAACAGGCAATGACTAGAGTTACAGAGAGTTTCATTTAAATCCTTTTACTAGACATGAAATGTTTCATAAAGACCAACTACAGACCTGTACCATTGAAGACCCTATCTCTATTCGATCTCCAGCTCAATGGCCTCTCGGTTGGGTGTCCGGCCGTGACGTCGTTCACCGTCCACCACGCGCGCTTGCCCGCCGAGAGTGCGCGGTGTATACTTCAAATCCGCCCTGATCATGAAGTCGCGGACTCACTTTCCACCACGGCAGGAGGCGTTCAGATTGCGCCGCGTCATGCTGGCAGCGGCGCTTGCTGTGTGTGGGGCCTTTCTTCTGGCCCCGACTCAGCCGGCGTTCGCGAAGAAGATAACCCTCAAGGTGCAGTTCCTCCCTACCCGAGACATGGCGGTCACGCCAGATCAGAAAGCGATCCTCGCCATCGCCGATGCGTACCGCGAGGCGCACCCCAACGTGGAACTCCTGCCTTTCGAGGGCCTGGTGGTCGAGGGAGTGGGCGCCATGGACTCCGGCCCTCTCATGGCAATGGCGGGCGGCGTCGCCCCGGAGGTTCTTTACGTCAACTTCCGGCAGTCCGAGACCTACATCTCCCAGGGGTTTCTCCACCCGCTTGACGAGTATGTAAAGGAGTGGGAGAAGGAGGAGGACCTCAGCAAGCTGATTCCGCCGCAGGTCTGGGAGGTCATCCGGCGCGAGGGGCCTGACGGCAAGGAGCATGTGTGGTCAATTCCTTACGGCGTCGTGGTTATGTCCCTGCAGTATCGCA
Source organism: Armatimonadota bacterium (assembly GCA_018056145.1). Lineage (GTDB taxonomy): Bacteria > Armatimonadota > Zipacnadia > Zipacnadales > JABUFB01 > JABUFB01. Next base: position 3,738 of record JAGPGE010000295.1, on the reverse strand, counting down.
AGGACCTCTTCAAGCGCGCCGGTCTCGACCCCAACAAGCCCCCGCAGACCTGGGACGAGATGTACGACTACGCTCTGCGCATCACCCGGCCCGAAGACGGCGTCTACGGACTGGGCATGTACACCAAAGGCAGCGCGGCGTGGAACTTCATGAGCTTCCTGTGGTCCGCGGGCAGCGATGCCGTTGTCCAGGACGAGAACGGTGAGTGGCGCGCCGCCTACGATGATGAGGGCGCCGTAACCGCGGTGGATTACTACTGGCAACTGCGGCGCGGCAGGTGGACGCGATGCGAGGATGACGACGAACCGTGCGTGTTCGAGCGCGGAGCGAGCGAAGTCCGCTGCCCCAAGTGCGGCCGCACGTACACCGTGGACGAACTGAAGAAGAACCAGCGCCTGTATGAGGGCGTTGTTGACGGCGACCCGGCGGGCAGTCTCGGTTGGCAGCGGGGCAAGATCGGCATGATGTTCCAGTACCTGCGGGATGAGTATATCGCGCAGGTTAACCCCAACCAGGTCGGCATCTGCCCTGTCCCCAAGGGCCCCACCGGGAAGCGGCACTCCGAGATCAATGCCACGATGTACGGGATCAATTCCACGATCACCGACCCGGAGGTGCGCAAGGCCGCCTGGGACTACATCCGCTTCTACGCCTCCACCGAGGCCAAGCGCATCAAGACCAAAGCCTTCATCGACGCGGGGTTCGCCAAGTTCGTCAATCCCGACTGGCTCAAAGAGTTCGGCTACGAAGAGTACCTGCGGGAGGTTCCCAAGGGCTGGGCTCAGGTGCTCAAGGACACCATCGCCAATTCGAAGCCCGAACCGTACGGGAAGAACTGCCAGCTCATTTACGTCGAGATGACAGTGCCCCTCGAGCGGTCTCTGCAATTCGACGCGCCAACACGCGACGACATCCGCGCGATCCTGAAGAAAGAGGTCGCAGCCACCAACGCCAAGCTCCTGGGCCGCGTCCCGCCCGAGGTGCAGCGAATTCGCACCATCGTCACTGGACTGGCCGTCCTCTTCATGGGCATCGCCTTCGTGCTGCTCATGCGCACCAGTCTCTCGCATTACACCACACAGATCAAATCCCAGGAATCCGGGGCGAAGACCGAGACCGTGGGTTACAAGCAGAAGCGGTACATGTACGCGTGGCTTATCCTGCTCCCGGCCATCTGTCTCGTGGGCCTTTGGCAGTACTACCCCCTGGCGCGCGGGACGCTCATGGCATTCCAGGACTACCGCATCATCCTGGGCGCCCGTTGGATCTTCCTGCAGAACTTCACCGAGGCTTTCTTCTCGAAAGACTTCTGGCTCACCATGTACCGCACGCTATGGTACGCCGCGATGATGATCGGCTTCGGTTTCGCCGCGCCCATCGGTCTCGCGCTGCTGCTTCACGAAGTGCCCCGGGCGAAGGTCTTCTACCGCACCATGTACTACTTGCCCGCGGTCACTACCGGTGTCGTTATCTTCATGCTCTGGAAGCAGTTCTACGATCCAAGCCAGGCCGGGTTCCTCAACAAGGTCTACGGCCCGGCTTCCGAGATCGTGCAGGAACTCATGGTTCTGCTCATCGCGGGCATCGCACTGGGCATGGCGATCAGCTTCCATCACGGCAGGGAGCGCGAGCCCGAACGGGTCGCATGGTGGATGTGGCCCGTGTACGGGATCGTTCCGCCCATTCTCTACGTTCGCTCGTCCGGCGCCCGCGCAAGCCGCATCTGGTACGTGATGAACGCGATTGCCTCCGTGGTCTGGGTCATCGTCGGCGCGGTTGTGCTTGTGCAGGGCATCCGGTACACCGGGGTATGGGTGCTCATACTTGCGGGGCTCGCAGCCTCCCTCGGTTTCCTGCTACTGAGCACAACCCCGAAGCCGTCCGAGAAGCCGCCATGGTGGGCGCAGTTCGGCAGTCTGGGTCTTGGCGGCATTCCGGGAAGCGGCCGGTCCGCTATCTGGAAGACTGCCGGGCTGGTCTGGTCGGCAGTCTCGATCGGGATCATCACCTACGGCGTCAAGGCCGTCTGGCCCGCTTTCTTCAGGGCGGACGTTCAGGACTTCCTGAATGATGCCTCCCCGGTCTTCGGCGTGCCCATGTTCCCCGCGGTGGCCATGGTCTGCGTGATCCTGCCCCAGATCTGGGCGGGAATGGGACCGGGCTGCATCATCTACCTGGCCGCGCTGCGCTCGATCCCCGAGGAGATGTACGAGGCCGCGGACCTGGACGGTGGCGGCTTCTGGACCAAGTTCTGGACCATCACCATTCCCTTCCTGCGGGCATTGATCATCATCAACTTCGTGGGCGCTTTCATCGCGGCGTTCCGAGCCTTCGAAGCGATTTTCATCATGACCGGCGGCGGGCCCGCAAACGCCACCCTGGTTCTCGGCCTGGAGATTTGGCGCAATGCTTACATGTACCTGAAATACGGGTTCGCGGTCTCGATGGCGTGGGTGCTCGGGTCGCTGCTCATCGGGTTCACCGTCATGCAGTTGCGCATCCTGAGCCGCCTGCAGTTCCGCACCGCCAGCGCGAAGGATTAGTCGGCTGACACATTCTCTCGCAAAGAAGGAGCCCTGGCTCCAGATACGTTGACGTGGCGTTCGGAGGTCCTATCATGCCCCATATCGCCGTGGTCGGCCGCCAGGCGCCGAAACAGAGGCTGCTCATCGCGGCCATCTATCTCGTCCTGTCACTGGGCGCGATCACCATGGTCGTCCCCTTCTGGCTCATGGTGAGCAGCTCATTCACCAGCAACGTGGACTCCCACGACTTCCGGCTCATCCCTGCCTACTTCTACAGCGATGCCGCGCTGTTCCAGAAGTACATGGAGAGCGCCTTCAATGAGGACCCGGTGCTGTACAACTACAGCACGGGCGAGGATATCGGGGACTTCCTGGATGTGACACCACCCGAGCAGGTGAGTGACAAGCGCTTCGAGGACTTCGACGCGTGGATCAAGGAACTCCCGCTCACCTACACATTCACCGCCCATGCTTACTCGGTGTCGAAGCCCAAGATCAGCCTTGAGGGCGCCCACCGTTACGCCGCCTTCCTGCGCAGCCGGTACAAGGACAACATCCAGCTGATGAACCAGGCCTACAAGGAGGACCGGGAGTATTTCGACCTGCAGTTGCGCCGCGAGGAATGGCACAAGCGGGTCTTCCAGCCGCTTAAGGACCTGCGTCACAAGGAAATGATGGAGTTCAAGCAGGGTCTGCCCAACCGCTTCTACCTCCCCGCTCCGGTCGAGGGCATGTTCGCCGAGTTCCTGCTCAACCGGGAGCTTGAGGACGGGAGCGACCCCGGCAAGCCCGAGACCTATGCGAAGCGCTACGGCATGCCGATCACGCGCCTTTCTGAGATCCATTTGCCCGAGCGCTATCCGGCACATAACGCCAACTTCGCGGAGGACTGGCTCGCGTACGTCCGCAAGGAGATGCCGTACCAGTTCGTGGCACTCGACGCCGGCGCCCAGAGCGAGTTCACCCGCTGGCTGCAGAAACGTTACCAGAATGACCTGAGCTTCCTGCGCACGGCCTACAAGAACGTCGCCGGATTGGGCCCGAAGATTGTCTGGCAGGACGTGAAACTCCCGGAGCGCTACCCCTGGGACGGCATCCTGGCCGCCGACTGGGGCATGTTCCTGGAGGATGACTCAGGCGTCTCGCCTCGGTTCATCCGTCTCGATACTCCGCAGATCCGCTATCGCAACTACCTGCGGGATAAGTACGAGAC